>NZ_JCADBI010000018.1:0-136305 GCF_059358895.1 Micromonospora sp. BQ32
GGGACTGCGACTCGTGGCGTGGGTCCGACAACGCCCTGCTGTTCGACTGCAACGGCAACAAGAAGGCCGCGTACACCAACGTTCTGAACGCCCTCAACGCTGGCCCCGCCATCCCGACGGACCCGCCGACGGACCCGCCGACCGATCCGCCAACGGACCCGCCGACCGACCCGCCGACGGGTGGTTGTTCGGCATCGGCGTCACTGAACTCGTGGAACGGCGGCTTCGTGGCCACCGTGAAGGTCACCGCCGGCTCCGCCGGCACGAGCGGATGGAACGTCAGCGTCACCCTTGCCAGCGGTGCGAGTGTCACCAACACCTGGAACGCGACGGCCACCGGTTCGACCGGCACGGTGCGGTTCGCCAACGTGGACTACAACGGCCGGCTCGGCGCCGGCCAGGTCACCGAGTTCGGCTTCCAGGGCACGGGCAGTGGGGCCGGCATCACCCCCACCTGCACCGCCTCCTGAACACGACTGACTGACCGCACCCGTCGGCCGGTGGGGAGGACCGATCCTGGTCCTCCCCACCGGCCGACAACGTGTCGCGACAAACGGATCGATCAGGAGTACGGAAGCCGCAGCACCGACTGGTTGCCGATGCCCACCGTGGTCGGGTTGTTGCCGATCGCCGACCAGACCTCCACCCGGACCGTGCCGTTGCTCAGCGCGCCCAACGTGCCGGTGGCCGAGGACAGGCCGGCGTTCTGGGTGTAGTGCTCGTAGCCGGCGACCGGGTCGGTGGCGAAGTAACGCAGCGTCTCCACCCGTTCCCAACTGCCATTTCCGGTGAGGTCGTAGGAGATCCGCACCTGCACGCCGTTGCCGACCGCCGTCCCGGCGTCCACGAACAGGTCGAACGCCGTCTGCCCGCCGGCGTAGGCGAGGTTGAGGCCGGTCGCCGTGAAGACCTGGGCGTTGGTGGGCGTACCGTCGTGGTTTCCGTTTGCCGCCGCGACCGTCGTCGTGGCCGCGCTACCGGCGGCGCCCAACCCGCCCCCGGGCAGCAGGTACCGCGTCGGATTGCCCGGGGTCGTCGGCGGGTCGGTCGTCGGCGGGGGGTCCGTCGGCGTCGTCGGGGGGACGCCGCCGGCCGCGTTGCCACCACTCCAGGTGTACGCCCCGGTGGTGGCCGTCTTGCCGGCTCCAACGGTGAGCGTGGTGCCGTTGGAGAACGTCACCGTGATCGGTGTCGCCGTCGGGTTCGACGCCACGTAGGTGCGGGCCCCGTTGCGGGAGAAGACCGCGGACAGCGGATGGTTGCCGGTCACCGTCGTGTCGACATTGCCGAGGGCGGCGAGGTTACGGATCCAGTGGAACGTGTGCGCCCGGCTCTCGCCCTCCTCCGGGGTGTAGCCGGGGTTGGCGCGCAGGTTCGCCAGTGCCGCGTCGGGGTCGCCGAGGGCCTGGAACTGCCAGAGGATGTCCTGCCACACCGTCGGTTGTCCGCCGTTGTTGCGGACGAGCTCGGCGTAGTTGGTCCGCACGTACGCCGGGTTGTTGCCCAGGTAGAGGTGCCCGCCGGTGACCGGGAGTAGGTTGATGCCCTGGATCATCTCGGGCTCGCCGCTGAACCAGGTGGCGTACGCGCCGCCGTCGCCCCAGACCATGCCGACCGTCGAGTGCCCGAAGGCGGCGGGGAAGTTCTGGTCGCTGACGTCGAACCAGTACTCCTGGATCGCCGCCGCCTGGGTGGTGTAGAGGAAGACGCCGGCGTCGCGGACGGCGGTGTTACCCGTCGTCTGCCCCCACTGGATGAGGGCGCTCGCGAAGTTCATCCCCTCCGACGACGACTCCTGGTTGTTGCCGGAGCCGAACGAGCCGTGCCCGGACGCCCAGTCGTGGCCGGCGTAGATGTCGAAGTCGCGCAGGTACGGGAACTGGGTGTCGCCGCGGCGGTAGTTGTTGGCGTCGCGGATCAGCAGGTCGACCATGCCGCCGTAGCGGCTGGTGGCCGCCCAGGCCGGGTCGAACTTCGCCAGCGTCGCGGCGGCGGCGATGTAGTAGCCGTAGTGGAAGTGGTGGTCGTTGAGCTCCTGGTCCGACCCGTACGACGCCGGGTAGCCGATCAGGGTGCCCCAGGTGTTGTCGTAGTAGAAGACCCGGCTGGTCTTGCCGCTGGACGCGGTGAACCAGTCGGTGAGCGTGCTGCGGATCGCGTTCAGCGCACTGTCGCGCGTCGCGGTGTCGTTGACCAGGTCGGCCATCTCCGCGATCCGGGCAGCCCGGCCGAGCCCCTTGCCCGTCCAGTAGGTGTCGTTGCCGCGCTGGTCCATCGGGTTGGCGCGAACGGCGGCCAACTGGCTGGTGAGCGTCGCCAGGTCGGCGCCGCTGCCGTCGCCGACGGCCGGCAACTCCGGCAGGATGCCCTGGAATTTCATGGCGGTGCGGAACTGGTTGACGCCGGTGAGCACCTTCATCCGGCCGCGCGCCGACGGGTAGGTCGGCGTGATCGCGGTGGAGCCGCTGAGCGACTTCCACTGGTGTGGGTAGAGGCTGACCACGGTCTGCGTGGCGGTGCCCTCCCGGGCGGTCGTGGTGAACGCGTACGTGGTGGTGAGGCCGCTGTTCGCGGGGTTGTAGGCGTACGACACCTGGGTGCCGGTCACGTGGGCGTGCGCGTACCGGCCGTAGGTGGCGGCCAGCTCGGCGCGCTCCGTCGCGCTCGACGTCGGTGGCAGGAGGGCGACCGAGAAGTATCCGCGGCCGGCCAGGGTGGACGAGATCCGACCGGAGGCCACCGTCCAACTGGCGCCGCTGGGCGCGAACCCGACGTAGTCGTGGCCGTTGACCCGGAAGCCGATGGTGGCGCCACTGTTGGACCAGACGTCGGGGGTGCCGGCGGTGCTGATCTGCGCGTTTCCGCCGGTGGTCTGGAAGTACGCGAAGGGCAGCCCGTGGCCGATGGTGGCGCGCATGGTGCGCGTGCCGTCGCTCCAGTGTGGGCTGACCGTCCAGTCCGTCCAGCCGTCGACCTTGACCAGGGGTGCGGCGAGCCCGGCCACACCGACCCGGATGTCCTGCACGTACGGGTAGTGGAACTCGCCGACACCGGTGGCGGTGCCGCTGATGGCGGGCGTGGAGTTGGCGGAGAAGCCGAGCCCGTCGCCGAAGGTGTCGTACGAGATCGGGTGGGCGTGCAGCGGCTCACTGAAGGAGCAGTCGGTGCGCTTCCACAGCAGCGAGGACCACCAGTCGTTGGTGGGGATCGGCCCGGCGGGCGCGTTGGCGGTGGCGAACTGCCGGGGGTTGCTGGACATCGCGCCGCAGCCGCTGGGGAGCGGGCCGACCGGGGTGGTGGTGTAGCTGCCGGCGCCGACGGGCGCGGCTTCGGCCGCGCGGGTGACGGGGATGGCGAGGCCGCCGACGACCAGGGCCAGCGCGGTGGCGGCGGCCAGGGCCCATCGGCGGTGGGGGACGGGAGGTTTCATCGTGCCTCCATCGCGCGCGCCGGGTGCGGCCCTTGCCGGGTCCAGCGCTATGCGTCTGAATTGGGGGGAAGGTCAGGTGAGAGAGCGCTCTCTCGGCCACGGTAATCGAGTACCGAGATCCCCGTCAATGTGTCCAACCCGTTGCGTGCTGATGTCGCTATTTGCCGGCGACCGCACGGTCACCCAGCGGTTCGCCCGCAGGGTCGTTCAACAATGCGTCCGGCACCCGCATCCGCCACGCGTCGGTCACCAACTCGGTCAGCCGGTCCAGGTCGACCGCCGCCAGGCGCAGCAGCACCAGGGGCAGGCCCTCGTAGCTGGGCGTGGTGAAGAAGACCTCGGGCTCGCCGAGCAGGAGAGCCTGCTTCTCAGCCTCGTCGCCGACGAACAGCACCGCGATGTCGAGCCGGATCACGCGCGGCTTGCCCGGTATCCGCTCCGGATAGGACCAGACGAACCCCTTGTCGGCCACCCGGAAGTCGAAGCCGTCACTGGCGATCTCCACCGTGTGCGGCAGGGCCAGCGCCACCCGGCGTACGTCGTCCGCGTCAGCCACCGAACCTCCTCGCACCGCGCACCATCCGCATGCGCCGAGATTACGCGCTGGACAGCTCGATGGCCGTGGCGCCGACGATCGCTCGTTCGCCGTTCTCCTGGACATAGCCGACCACGCTCGCGTTCCGCCGATCGAGATCAGGTGGCGTCGCCAGTTCCACCTGCCCCCGCTCGGCGTCCAGGCCCACCGACCTGAAGGCGCGTACGACGTTGTCCTGCCGCAGCGTCCGCCCGGCGTTCTCGCCCCGGGCGATGTCACTGGTCAGGTCCCGTTCCACGACCGCCACGTGCAGCATCGCGCGCTCCGGCGGCCGTTCGGCCCGGTACTCCACCATCACCCGGTCGCTGCCCAGGTTGGCGATGGAGAGCGCCAGTGGCGTGGTGGCGGTCCACGCCACGGCGGACATGATCGCCGAGGCCGCCCGTCGGCGATCGGAACCGACGAACTCGACGGTGCCGTTGACGACCATCTGCGGGGTGTACAGACCCCGGGTGCCGAACGCGCGGGCGTACGCCTCCTGTCGTGCGGTGTACGCCGCGTCCGCGAACTGGTCGGGCCAACCCAGGTCGTCCCAGTAGTCGACATGGAACCCGAGGGCGAAGACGTTCTGTCCCCGAACCCGTGCGTCGCGCTCGATCTCGCTCAGCAACTCCTCCGCGGGAGGGCAACTGTTGCAGCCCTGGGACGTGAACATCTCGACGACGGCGAAGCCGCCGTCCGTCGATGGATTCGTCATGGTGGCGTGTCTCCTCCCACGTGTGCCGGGTGGCGTTTCCCGGTGCCCGGCGGCGCTGCGTTTCCCGTTTCGGCCGCGACAATGCGCGTGGGCTCGCGTCCTCGGCCGGCCTCGCAGCGAGCGCCGCCGGGCCGGGTGGTTGGATGGTCGGGTGCAGTTCACCGTGACAGACGCGCCGGCGCGGGAGCGTTTCGAGGCGCGCGACGAGGCGGGCGCGGTCGCCGGGTTCGTCACCTACCAGCTGACCGGCTCGATCATCGCCTACACCCACACCGAGGTCGATCCGGCGTACGAGGGTAAGGGCGTCGGGTCGACGCTGGCGCGAGCCGTGCTGGACGACGCGCGGGGCAAGGGCCGGACGGTCGTGCCGATCTGCCCGTTTATCGCCGACTGGCTGGTCAAGCACCCGGAGTACGAGGGAATCGTGGTCCGGTCCACTCGCAAGATCAAATAAGCACGCCCCGGTCGGGCCGGTGTCAGGCGTCCGGTAGGAGCTTCGCGGCGAGGGTGCGGGCCGTCGCGGTCAGGGTGTCGATGTCCAGCCCCGTCCGCCCCATGAACACCAGCCCCTGCTGCGCGGCGAGCAGCGCGCGCGCCGTCTCCACCGGGTCGACGTCGCGTGGCAGGTCACCCTCGTCCTGGGCCCGCCCGACGCTCTCGGCGACCAGGGCGGTCGTCGCCTCGTAGGTGCGCCGCGCCTCGGCCAGAACGTCGGGGTCGCTGGTGGCGAGTTCGTACGTGCTGTTGGCCATCAGGCAGCCGCGCCGAGCGGCGGCGCCACCCGGGTCGTCCACCGGCGCCATGACGAACGCGCGCAGCGCGTCCAGGGCGCGGGGAGCGGACGTGAGCATCTCGCGCAGGTAGCCGCCGCTGGTGTCGGTGTACTCCCGCAGTGCCCGCAGGAACAGTCGGTGTTTGTCGCCGAAGGCGCCGTAGAGGCTGCCCTTGCCCAGCCCGCTGACGCGCACCAGGTCCTCCAGTGAGGTCGCCGCGTAGCCGGCGTCCCAGAACTGGTCCCGGACGGCGCGGATCACCTCTTCCTCGTCGAACTGTCGTGGCCTGGCCATGTGACCAGCGTAGCAATTATTGACCGGTTGGTCCACCAAGCGTATGGTGGACCGATCGGTCAATAATCAGCTCAGGTGGAGGACCAACCCATGACACAGCCTCTCGCGGGCAAGGTCGCCCTCGTCACCGGCGGTTCCCGCGGTCTCGGCGCGGCCACGGCCCGCGCTCTGGCCGATGCCGGTGCGGACGTCGCCATCACCTACGTCGGCTCCGCCGACAAGGCCGCCACGGTCGTCGAGGAACTGGTGGGGCGGGGAGTGCGCGCCCTCGCCCTGCAGAACGACCAGGCGGACAGCTCACGCGCACCGCAGCTGATCACCGACGTCGTCACCCGGCTCGGCGGCCTGGACATCCTGGTCAACAACGCCGCGATCTCCCTGGAGCAGGGCCGGACGGTCGACGACCCGGACGTCGACGTGGCCATCCTGGACCGGATGCACGCCACCAACTACACCGGCGTCATCGCGATCATCCGCGCGGCGGCGAAGGTGCTGCGCGACAACGGCCGGATCGTCAACATCGGCTCGGGAATCGGCACCCGCGTCGGCGTACCCGGTCTCGCCGACTACGCCGCGACCAAGGCCGGGCTGGTCGGCTACACCCGGGGCGTCGCCCGCGACCTGGCGCCGCGCGGCATCACCGTCAACATGGTGCAGGCCGGGCTGATGCTGACCGGGATGGAGCCGCCGGACCCGGAGATGCTCATGGGCATGGTGTCCAGCCTCGCGATCCAACGGGTCAGCGACCCCGCCGAGACCGCCGCGGCCATCGCGTTCCTGGCCAGCCCCGCGGCCTCGTACGTCACCGGCGCCGTGCTTGACTCCAACGGCGGATACACCGCCTGAGCCCCGCCCCTGCGCAACCCGTCGGGAGACCCCAACGATGACAGCCGCCACCTTCCGTGCCCTGCACCACGACCGTGCCGCCGGTGACCCGCTCGTCCTGCCGGGCCCCTGGGACGCGGGCAGCGCCCGGGTGCTGGCCGACGCCGGATACCCGGCGCTCGCGACCCCGAGCGCGGGTGTCGCCGCCTCGCTCGGCTACGAGGACGGCGCGACCCCGCCGGACGAGATGTTCGCGGCGGTCGCGCGGATCGTCCGCGCCGTGTCCGTTCCCGTGTCCGCCGACGTCGAGGGCGGTTACGGTCTCGCCCCCCGCGAGCTGGTGGGGCGGCTGTTGGAGGCCGGCGCGGTCGGCTGCAACCTGGAGGACTCGGCGGGGCCCGCCACCCTCAAGGACCCGCGGCGGCACGCGGACTGGCTGGCCGAGGTACGCGCCGAGGCCGGTGACGCTCTCTTCATCAACGCGCGCGTCGACACGTTCCTGGTTGGGGCGGGTGACCCGGCCGACGCGGTGGAACGCGCCCGCCTCTACGTGGCGGCCGGCGCCGACTGCGTCTACCCGATCCTGGCGCCGCCGCAGGTGCTCCCGCAGCTGAGGGAGGGCATCTCGGGGCCGATCAACATGGCCGCCGGACCGGACCGGGAGTCGGTGGCCGAGCTGGGCCGGCAGGGCGCGACGCGCATCACCTTCGGCCCCGGGATGCAGCGGTACGCGATGGGCGCGATCGGCGACCTCGCGGCCGAGCTGCGCGCCTGAGGGAGCTGCACGTCACCCCACCGGGGTGATCGACGCGGGTTCCTGGAAGTCGGGGTGTCCGGGCCGGGTGGATGGCGCGGTTTCCTGAATGCCGAGTCGATCACCGCGGCGGTGGCGTCGGAGATTGTCGGCGGCTACGGCCGAGCCCCCGGCCGCCGTCGCGATGACGGCCGCCGGGGGCTCGAATGCAGGCGGTCAGGTTTGGTTGCCGTTCGGCAGCACCGCCGCCATCTCGTCGCCGGCACCGGCGAGCACGCGTGCCTGCTGCGGCCAACTGGCCAGCCCAGGTGCGGCGCGCAGGCCGGCGGCCCGGATCACATCGCGCAGCGCCGGCTCGTCCAACTCGCCGAGTTGGCCGTACGTACGCACGCCGGCGTCCTGCAACGCGGCCGCCATTTTCGGCCCGATCCCCTGAATCCGGCGGAAGTCGTCGGCCGGGCCCGTCGGGTCGGCGTCGACGCTGCTGATCGCCGCGTCGGCAGCCGAACGGACCGGAGGGGTCGCGGTGCCGGCCGGCCGGACCGGAGGCGTGGCCACCGTCGACCGTTCGGTCCCCGCCGCGTCGGCCTGTGCCGGCTCGGCGTTCACGGAGTCGGCCTGTGCCGGCTCGGCGGTCGCCGCCGCTGCCGGCGTCGGGTCGACCGCCGTGGCCTTGGTCCCCGCGTCGTCGACCGGGCCGCCGGAGGCCGGCGCGTCGTCGGCCGGCGCGAGAACGGCGGAAGTGACCGCGATCGGCGCGTCGTCGGCGGGCGTCGTGTCGACCGGCGTGGCGTTGACGGGCGCGGTGTCGACCGGGGTCGTGTCGACGGGCGCATCGGCGACCGGCGCGTCGTTGGCCGGCGTCGTGTCGACCGGCGCGGTGTTGGCGAGCGGGAGGTCGTCCGCGGGCTGGCGGGGAGCGACCACGGCCGCCGGGGCGGGCCGCTCGTCGGCCGTGACCGGCTCGGGGGCTGGGTCCAGGGCCGGCTCCGGCCGAGGCTCGGCGGCGTCGGACTGCTCGGTGGCCGGTCCGGGCGGCGGGTCCTCGGTCAACGCCATGTCCGCCGGGTCGGCGGTGCTCGGGGTGTCCGCCGGCACGGGCACCGGGGCAGGACCGTCCGGTGCGGTCACCGCGGCTGGCGCGCTGACCGTGTCGACCGGTACCGGCTCGTCGGCGACCGCGGTGGGTGCCGGGTCGACGGCGGCCGCAGGACGGGCCTCGTCGGTGGTGGCAGCCGGCGTCGGCGTGCTGATCACGGCCAGACCGGCAACGGGGTCACCCTCCACTATCGAATTGCCCTGTGCGCCCCGCCGGCCGCGCAGCAGCCACCCGGCGGCCAGGCCCAGCAACAGTGCCAGTACCACTATCAGCGAGTGTCCGAAAGACCACGCCACGGCGAACCTCCCTCTCACCTCGTTGGAAAAGTCACGAGAAAAACTCGCCGCAGCTTCGCACACGCGTATTGCCGACGACAGGCAGGATCGGCCGTCAGCGTCGCGGGTGCGCCAGCCACCTCAGCCGGTGCCTGCCGGATAACACAGCGTCGCCCAATCACCCCCGAAACCCGACCGGACGAGACCGGGCCCGGCGAGACGGCAACCGACAAGGCCCGGACACGATGAGACCCGGGCCCGGCGAGGGACGCCGAGCCCGGGTCGGGCGATGCGGGGGTTCAGTCCCGGTCGCCCTCGTAGGTGTGGAAGTCGTCGACGAACCGGCGACGGAGCCCTGGCACCCGGCTGGTCACTCCGAAGTAGCCGCGTGCGCCGAGCAGCGCGAGCCGACCCACCACCGGTCGGTACATCCGGTCGTCGCCGTTGGTGCCGCTGCGATTCAACGATTCGGCGACCCGCGCGAAGCCATACGGCGCCATCACCGCCTCGTAGTCGGCGACAGCCTGGAGCAGCGTCTTGTCGCCGGCGGTGGCGCGGCTGAGCTGTGCGCAGAGCAGGCGGGCGTCGCGCAGCGCCGTGTTCGCGCCGACGCCGCGACCCGGGGTCATGGTGTGGATGGCGTCGCCGAGCATGGTGACGGTGCTGCTCTTCCAGGGCGGCACCGGCTCGGACGTGGACACTTTGATCGGTAGGGCGCTGGCCGGGTCCGCGTGGGTCAGCAGCTCCCGTAGGTGCGGGTGCCATTTCGTGGTGAGATCCAGGGCCACCTGCACCAGGTCCTCGCCGCGGCGTTCCATCACGTCGGGCGGGAACCGGTTGGCCGCACTCCAGATGATCAGGTTGATGTTGTCGGTGGTGGTGTCGTGGGCCAGGCCGGGCCAGTCTCGCAGCAGGGCGGCGTCGGGCTCGCTGACGCCGGGCTTGATCGCGCGTTCGGCGTCCCACTTGAACTCCATGACGTGCAGCACGCCCATCATCCCGCCGACGCCGAAGATCAGCGAGATGCCCTGCTGGACCCGCTCCGGAATGAGGCCGCGGGTGTGTGGGGTCAGCGGGATCCGGGTGGCGATGTTGATCGTCCCGGCGTCGCGGGTGACGGCATGCGGCAGGTACTGGCGGCGTACGGCGGAGTGGGTGCCGTCGGCCGCCACCAGCAGGTCGCCGGTGGCGCTGGTGCCGTCGGCGAAATGCGCGGTGACGGTGCCGTCGTCGCGCTGCTCGTACCGGGTGAAGGTCTTGTCGAAGTGCACCACGTCCTCCAGGCCGGTCAGCAGCACCTGGCGCAGCACCATTCGGGCCACCGAGTGTTCGGTGCGCACCGGGTCGGCGCTCGGCCGCAGCGCGAACGACGCGGTCTGGCGGAGCCCCTGGGTGACGACGTTGAAGTAGTGCGGCGGCCGGGCGCAGGTGGCCAGGAAGGTGGCGAACAGCTCCGGGGGCAAACATTCCCGCAGCGCCCGGCTACCGGTGGGGCCGATGCCGACCCGGTAGCCGAGCAGCCCCTCGGCGCGATCGCGGTGTCGTTCGTAGACGGCGACGCTGATCCCGGCCCGGCGCAGGCCGTGCGCCAGGCACAACCCGCCCGTGCCCGCGCCGATGATCAGGATGTGCGGCGGCGCGGCGGACATCTCAGCCGGCCGGGTGCGGGGCGGGTGCCTCGGTGTTGGCCGGGCGCGGAGCGGGCGCGTCGGTGCCGGCTGGGCCCGCCGTGGGCGCGGCGGCGCTGGCCGGGCGCGCTGTGAGCGCGTCGGTGCCGGCCGGGCTGGCCGTGGGCGCGGTGGTGCTGGCTGAACGCGCCGTGGGCGCGGTGGTGGCGTCCCACCGGTAGAAGCAGCCGGCGATCGCGTCCCGGGGAGAGCGCCAGGTCGGCAGGTACGGCGACGTGTGCGCGGAGAGCCGCTCGTTGACCTGTTGGAAGAGTGGGTGGTTGCGGGCCGCCGCGAGCGCGTCCGGGTCGACGTCGTCCGAGGTCTCCAGCAGGTGTACGCACAGGTCGTGCAGGCAGTACAGGGATCGGTGCGTGACGCCGGTCAGGCTGGGGAGTTCGGTGGCGTCGGATTCGGCGAAGATCTGCGCGACCCGCCCCTCCGCTCCCGGGATGATCCGGCTGACGATCAGTAGACGACTCATGGGACCCCTTCCGCCGGTGGCCTGCCCGACCCTCGGGATCGGTGCCACGTGCTCTGTGCGCCCACCGTGCCGCAGCGCCTGTCACGTCACCGTCACGTACGCCGACCGGCCGGTGACGGGCGGCGCCGTCACCCGCGCCGAGCGGCCGGTGACGGGCGGTCGGTGATGGCGTCGCGGCTGGCCTGGCGGATCGGGGCGAGGGTGTCGTCGAGCAGGGCGCTCATCGCGGGGCTCGGCTCCAGCCGCAGTTCCCGGCGGAGGAGGTCCCGGTAGACGTAGAAGGCGTGCACGGCTTCGAAGGCGTTGCCCTCGGCCAGATGGATGCGGACCACCAGCCGGTGTGGTGTCTCCCGTAACGGCTCTGCGGCCATCGCCTCCAGCGCGGCTTCGAGTGCCTCGCCGTGCCGCCCGGCGGCCAGATGATGCCCGGCCACCTGTTCCAGCATGTGCAGGCGGAGTTGGCGCAGGCGCTCCCGGTCCAGCAGCACCCAGTCGTCGTACCAGCCGGGGAGGAGGTCGTGCCGGCCGGCGGCGAGCGCCCCGGCCGCGGTGCGCGGGTCGTCGCCGTCGCGGACCCGGGCCGCGGTGCCGATCAGGTCGTCCACGTCGAGCCGGACCGCCGGGCTGAGTCGTACGGTGTCGCTGGCCACGGTCATCGGGCAGCACGGGTCCTGTCGGAGCCGCCACAGGGCGGTGCGCAGGGAGGACAGCGCCCGTTCCTCCGACGCGTCGGGCCAGAGCAGCCCGGCGAGCTGGCTGCGGGTGGCGCCGGGGCGGAGCCCGATCAGCGCGATCACCCGTTGCAGCCCGCGTGGCACCACGACCGGCACCGCCTCGCGGAGGAGTCGGAAGCCGCCGAGCAGGTGGAGTGAGACGCCCTCCTCGGGCGGGTCGCCGGCGGTCGGCACGGACGGATCAGCGGCCACGGCGGCACCCCCTGCGGAACGCTCGTCCCGACTGTCTGCTGTGTCCCGGATCGGTTGCCCGCGACGCCACTGTCGACCCCGCCGATCGTGGCGTGGCCGGGCGCGGCCCCGCCCCGCCGAGGCCGCCGGGCTGACCATGCTGAAGATTATCAATAACGGTCACATTGAGTCAATATCAGCGCGGACCTTCTATTAGCGACAGCCAACCCGAGATCGGTTCTGAACTGCACAAACTTTAGCGCGTGGCGTGCACCGGACGCATAGCTGATACACAGGTTGCGTCAACGCAGCGTCACCACCATGCGTCGATGGTCGACCCGGCGTGGTGACGCCGCCGTGACGAGGATCGGCGCATCGTGTCGGCAGTCGTCCAGCGCGTCCGGGGGCCACCCGTCGCCGGCCGGACGCTGTGGGGGGAGGCCCAGTATGGACCGATCGCTGATCGTCGCGAAGGTGGATCCGACCGCTGAGGAGCGGGTCGCCGAGATCTTCGCCGAGTCGGACGCCACGGAGCTGCCGCGCCTGGTCGGTGTCCAGCACCGCTCGCTGTACCGACTGCACGACCTCTATGTGCACCTGCTCGAGACCGCGCAGCCGACGGAGGGCGCGGTGGAGGCCGCTCGTGGCCACCCCGAGTTCATCCGGGTGAGTGACCGCCTGCGCCCGTACGTGTCGCCGTACCTGTCGACCTGGCGCTCGCCACGCGACGCCATGGCGCGGTGCTTCTACCGGTTCGACGCGCCGGACACCGGGCGGCGGTCGTGACGGCCACCGCGCCGCGCGAAGAGCAGCTCTGGTCCCGCTGCGCCGGCTGCGCCAGCCTGCTCTACCGCAAACGGCTGCGCCGCAACCTCGACGTCTGCCCGGAGTGCGGGGAGCATGCCCGGCTCGGCGCGCCGGAACGCCTGCGCCAACTGGTCGACCCGGGTTCGCTGCGCCCGCTGCCCGACCGGCTGCCGGAGGCGGACCCGATCGACTTCGTCGACGTGCTGCCGTACCCACATCGGCTCACCGCCGCGCGAGCCAGCACCGGCCTGGCCGAGGGGGTCGTCTGCGCCACGGCCACCATCGGTGGGCACCCGGTGGCCCTGGCGGTGATGGACTTCCGGTTCCTCGGCGGCAGCCTGGGCTGCGCGGTGGGCGAGCTGATCACCCGAGCGGCCGAACGGGCGCTGGACGACCGCACCCCACTCATCCTGGTCACCGCCTCCGGCGGGGCGCGGATGCAGGAGGGCGCGCTGTCGTTGATGCAGATGGCGACCGTCAGCCAGGCCATCGCCGCGCTGCGCGAGGCCGGGTTGCTCACCGTGAGCGTCCTCACCGACCCGACGTACGGCGGGGTGGCCGCCTCGTTCGCCACCAACACCGACCTGGTGCTCGCCGAGAGCGGCGCGCGGATGGGCTTCGCCGGGCCCCGGGTGATCCGCCAGATCACCGGCCGGGCCCTGCCGGAGGGCTTCCAGACCGCCGACTTCCTGCTTCGACACGGGCAGGTCGACATGGTGGTGCAGCGTCGGTCGCTGCGCGGGCGGCTGGTGGCGCTGCTCGCCGCGACCCGCGCCGGCCGTCCGGCACGCTCATCCGTACCCCGGCAGGAGCCGGCGTCGCGCCGCGAGCGCCTCGCCGACGACGGCGCGGCCCTGACCCGGCCGGCGGACCCGGCGGCCGAGGGAGACGCCGACATCCCGGCGGTACGCGACGCGTGGGACACCGTCCGGATGGCTCGGCACCCCGGGCGGCCCACCACACTGGACTACCTGGACTCCGTCTTCGACGGGTTCGTGGAGCTGCACGGCGATCGGCTCGGCGCGGACTGCCCGGCCATCGTGGGTGGGGTGGCGCGGCTGGCCGGCCGGCACGTGATGGTCATCGGGCACCAGAAGGGGCACACCACCGCCGAGTTGGTCGCCCGCAACTTCGGCATGGCCAGCCCGGCGGGGCACCGCAAGGCGCTGCGGCTCATGCGCCTCGCCGCCCGGCTCGGCCTGCCCGTGGTCACCCTCGTGGACACCCCCGGCGCCGACCCCGGGGTGAGCGCCGAGGAGCAGGGTCAGGCGGCGGCCATCGCCGAGAACATCCTCACCCTCACCGTGCTGCCCACCCCCGTGCTCGCGGTGATCACCGGGGAGGGCGGCAGCGGCGGCGCGCTGGCGCTGGCGGTGGCCGATCGGGTACTGATGCTGGAGAACGCCGTCTACTCGGTGATCAGCCCCGAGGGGTGTGCGGCGATCCTCTGGCCGGACCGGTCCGCGGCGCCGCAGGCCGCCCGCGCGTTGCGACTGACCGCGCCCGACCTGTGCCGGCTCGGGGTGGTCGACGAGGTCGTGTCGGAGCCGTCCAGCGCGGCGCACGACGACCCGGCCGAGACCGCCCACCGGTTGCGCGCCGCCCTGCTGGCCAACCTCCTGCCGCTGCTGGACGTGCCGCCCGCCATGCTGGTCCGCCTGCGCCGGCAACGCTTCCGACGGTTCGGCGCGAACCGCGCCGGCGCTCGGGCTGGCCGGCGATGACCGCCGGCGACGGGGCGGTGTCGACCGTCGAGGCGTCCGACGAGATCGGGATGGGCGGCGAGGAGGCGCTGGCCGGGCTGCGCCGGCAGGCGCAGCACCTGATCGCCGAGCTGGCCGGGCCGGTACGCCGGATCCGGCTGCGCAGCGGGCCGGCGGTGCTGGAGGTCGAGTGGCACCCCGAAGACGCGACCCGACCGGACGTACCAGCGGTACCGGCCCAGGCGACACCGGCGGTCGTGCCGGCGCCCGGCGCCCCGCCCGCGGTGATCCGGCCATCGGTGCCCGGGCGCGCCGCGGTGCGGGCACCCATCGTCGGCACCTTCTACCGGGCGCCGGAGCCCGGCGCGCGGCCGTTCGTCGCGGTGGGCGACCTGGTCCGGCCGGGCCAGCCGGTCGCCATCGTCGAGGCGATGAAGCTGATGAACGAGGTGACCGCCGACCGGGCCGGCCGGGTGGCAGCGATCCTCGTCGAGGACGGCCAGGCGGTCGAGTACGACCAGCCGCTCGTCGAGCTGGACCCGGCATGATGGCGCGGGGTGGTTGATCATGTTCGAGACCGTGCTGATCGCCAACCGGGGCGAGATCGCGCTGCGGGTGCTGCGCGCCTGCAAGGAGCTCGGCGTGCGAACGGCGGTGGTCTACTCCGCGGCCGACGCCGACTCTGCGGTGGTCCGCCTCGCCGACCAGGCCGTCCGGATCGGGCCGGCGTCGAGTCGGCGCAGCTACCTCAACGCCGCTGCCATCGTGGAGGCGGCCCGGCAGGTGGGCGCGCAGGCCGTGCACCCCGGCTACGGCTTCCTCTCCGAGGACGCCGACTTCGCCGAGATCTGCGCCGACAACGGGCTGACGTTCATCGGTCCGCCGCCGGCGGTGATGGCCGCGCTGGCCGACAAGTCCTCGGCGAGGGCCCTGATGAGCCGCGCCGGTCTGCCACTGTCACCCGGCAGTGTCGCGCCGGTGCCGACCGCCGCCGCGGCGGCCGAGGTGGCCGAGGCCGTCGGTTACCCGGTGATCGTGAAGGCCGCCGCCGGGGGCGGGGGCCGGGGAATGAGCGTGGTGCACACCCCGGGCGAGCTGCGCCGGGCGTACGCCCGCACCCGGGCCGCCGCGCAGGCCGCCTTCGGCGACGACCGGGTGTACGTCGAGCGCTACCTCACCGAGGCGCGGCACGTCGAGGTGCAGGTGCTCTGCGACGCCCACGGGAACGGGGTGCACCTGGGCACCCGGGACTGCTCGGTGCAACGCCGGCACCAGAAACTGGTCGAGGAGGCGCCCGCCCCGGCGCTGCCCGCCGCCGTGCTCGACAGCATCGCCGAGACCGCCCTGCGGGGTGCGCTCCAGGTCGGCTTCGTCGGCGCCGGCACGTTGGAGTTCCTGGTCGACGCCGAGGAGAAGTTCCACTTTCTGGAGATCAACTGCCGGATCCAGGTGGAGCATCCGGTGACCGAGATGGTCACCGGGATCGACCTGGTGCACGAGCAACTGCACATCGCGGCCGGGGTGCCGCTGCGCTGGCGGCAGGAGGAGATCCGCCTGCACGGCGTCGCGGTGGAGTGCCGGGTCAACACCGAGGACCCCGAGCGCGGCTTCGCCCCCACCCCCGGCCGGCTGGAGCGGTTCACCCCGCCCGGCGGCCCGTTCACCCGGGTGGACACCCACGCCAGCGCCGGCTACCTGGTCGGCCCCTGGTACGACTCGCTGCTGGCCAAGGTGATCGTCTGGGCGCCGGACCGGGAGCTGGCCCTCAACCGGCTGGAACGGGCCCTGGACGAGTTCGACATCGCCGGTCCGGGCGTGCACACCACCATCCCGTTCGTCCGGCGGGTGCTCGACGACGCCGCCTTCCGCAAGGGCCGCTACACCACCGGCCTGGTCGACCGTCTGCTCGCCGCCCCCACCCGGGGGCCGGCGGCCGCCCCCGCACCGCGCACCGCGCCCGCCGCAGATCCCGACGCAACCCACAGGAGGACCCGATGACCGTCACCCATGGTCGACCGATGACCGCCGAGATCACCGACATCCTGGTGGCGCACTGCGGGCTGGACGCCGACGCCGCGGCCCGGGCGCCCGCCGCGTCGCTCGAGGAGCTGGGCATGGACTCGCTCGCCCTGCTGGAACTCTCCGCGGTCGTCGCCGACCGCTGGCAGGTGAACATCCCCGAGCAGGCCGGGCAGTTGAGCATCCCGGCGGTGGCCGACCTGGTCGCCCGCCGCGCCGACCCGCCCGGTCACACCGAGAACAGCGTGGTCATCGACGCGCCGCTGGGACTGGTCTGGGAGGTCACCAACGACGTGGCGAACTGGACCGAGCTGTTCACCGAGTACGCGGTGGTGGAGATCCTGCACCGCGAGGGGCACACGGTGCGGTTCCGGCTCACCATGTACCCCGACGAGAACGGGGTGTCCTGGAGCTGGGTCAGCGAGCGCACCACCGACCCGGTGAGCAGGCAGGTCCGGGCGCATCGGGTGGAGACCGGGCCGTTCGAGTACATGCGCATCCACTGGCGCTACACCGAGGAGGCCGGTGGCACCCGGATGACCTGGACGCAGGACTTCTCGATGAAGCCGACCGCGCCGGTCGACAACGCCGCGATGACCGAACGGATCAACACCAACAGCGTGATCCAACTCGCGGTGATCAAGGACCGGGTGGAGCGGATCGCCTGGCAGCGCGCCGATCAGGACAGCCCGACCGCCAGCGACGCGCCGACGGAGGCCGACGATGAGTGACCTGAGCACCCGCCCGATAGCCGCCCGGGACGTACCCGCCGACCGCCGTCGCGGTGGTGAGCTGCGGGTGCTGCTCGGCCCGCGCACCGTCGGCAGCACCTCGGGTTTCCTCGGGGTGGCCACGCTCGAGCCGGGGGAGCGGATCGCCGAGCACTACCACCCGTACAGCGAGGAGTTCCTGTACCTGGTGCGCGGCGCGATCACCGTGGACCTGGACGACCAGCCGACCCTGCTGGCCGCCGGCGAGGGGCTGTTCGTACCGGTGAACGTGCGACACCGGCTGCGCAACACCGGTGTCGAACCGGCCGAGGTGGTCTTCCACCTGGGTCCGCTCGCCCCCCGGCCCGAGCTGGGCCACGTCGACACCGAGTTGGTCGAACAGCGGGGCACGTCGTGAGCGCGAGGAGTGAGCCGGGTTTGCGAGCCCCGCAGTCGCGAACAGAGGTGACGCGATGACCGGGCGCCGCACGGTGGTGACCGGGATTGGGGTGGTCGCCCCGGGCGGCGCCAGCCGGGACCGCTTCTGGAAGACCATCACCGAGGGGCGGACCGCCACCCGGCGAATCAGTTTCTTCGACCCGTCGGCGTTCCGGTCGCAGATCGCGGCGGAGTGCGACTTCGACCCGGTGGCGGCGGGGCTCAGCGAGGCCGAGCGCCGTCGGGCCGACCGGTACGTGCAGTTCGCGCTGGCCTGCTCCGCCGAGGCGGTGGCCGACGCCCAACTGGTGCTCACCGACGCCGAACGGGACCGGGCCGGGGTGGTGCTGGGCACGGCGGTCGGCGGCACGATGGCGTTGGAGCAGGAGTACGTGACGGTGAGCGAGCACGGCCGGCGCTGGCTGGTGGACGGGGCGCGCGGTGGCCCGTACCTCTATCAGGCGCTGGTGCCCAGCAGCCTCGCGGCGGACGTGGCCTGCCGGCACGGGTTGCACGGCCCGGCGCAGGTGGTCTCCACCGGCTGCACCTCCGGCATCGACGCCATCGGGTACGCCCACCAGTTGATCGTGGACGGTGAGGCGGACGTGATGCTGGCCGGCGCGTCCGACTCGCCGATCTCACCGGTCACGGTCGCCTCGTTCGACGCGATCAAGGCGACCAGCCCGGACAACGACGACCCGGCCCACGCCTCCCGCCCGTTCGACGCCGACCGGCACGGGTTCGTGCTGGCCGAGGGTGGGGCGGTGCTGGTGCTGGAGGAGGCCGGGCACGCCCGGCGGCGCGGGGCGCACATCTACTGCGAGGTGGCCGGCTACTCCAGCCGCAGCAACGGCTACCACATGACCGGGCTACGACCGGACGGGCTGGAGATGAGCCTCGCCGTCACCGACGCGCTCAAGCAGGGCAGGATCCTGCCCGAGCAGGTCTCCTACATCAGCGCGCACGGCTCGGGCACCCGGCAGAACGACCGGCACGAGACGGCCGCGTTCAAGCGGGCGCTGGGCCAGGCCGCGTACCGGATACCGATCAGCTCGATCAAGTCGATGGTCGGGCACTCGCTCGGCGCGATCGGCTCGATCGAGATGGCCGCCTGCGCCCTCGCCATCGAGTTCGGCGTGGTGCCGCCGACGGCGAACTGGAGCACCCGGGACCCGGAGTGCGACCTGGACTACGTACCCAACGAGGCGCGGGAGGTTCCGGTGGACGTGGCCCTCTCGGTGGGCAGCGGGTTCGGCGGTTTCCAGTCGGCGATGGTCTTCCGGCGGATGCTGGGCGCGGTGGCGGCGTGAGCGAGCGTAGCGAGCGAACCATCAGGCACAGCAGCGCGGCGCCTCGCGCCGGCGCGGAGCGAAGCGGAGTGCTGGCGTGAGCGCCGAGGTCGCTCGCGCCGTGGTGACCGGGATCGGGGTGGTCGCACCGAGCGGCATCGGCGCGGACGCGCACTGGCGCACGGTCCTCGCCGGCACCCGCCGGACCGGGCCGATCACCTTATTCGACCCGTCCGGCTATCCGACCCGTTTCGGCGGGGAGGTGCCCGGCTTCACCGCCGACTCCTACGCCGACAGTCGACAACTGGTGCAGACCGACCGGTGGACGCACCTCGGCTTCGCCGCCACCCGGCTGGCGTTGGCCGACGCCGGCCTGCCCGACCGGGCCCCCGATCCGTACGGCTACGCGGTGACCCTGGCCAGCTCGTCCGGGGGCAACCTGTTCGGTCAGCGGGAGCTGCAACGCCTGTGGGGCGGCACGTCCCGGACCGTCGGGGCGTACCAGTCGATCGCCTGGTTCTACGCGGCCAGTGTCGGACAGCTCTCCATCCACCACCAGTTCAAGGGCCCGAGCGGGGTGCTGGTCGCGGAGTCGGCCGGCGGGCTGGACAGCCTGGCGCACGCCGCCCGCGCGGTGCGCCGGGGCACCCCGGTGGTGATCGCCGGGGCCACCGAGTGCCCGTTGAGCCCGTACGCGCTCGCCTGCCAGCTGCGTTCGGGGCTGCTCAGTGACGTCGCCGACCCGGAGCGGGCGTACCGGCCGTTCGACGCCACCGCCAGCGGCTACCTGCCGGCCGAGGGGGGAGCGGTGTTCGTGGTGGAGGAGCTGGGGCACGCCCTGGCCCGGGGCGCCCGGGTCTACGGCGAGGTGAGCGGGTGGGGCTCCACCCACGACGCCGCGCACACCACGGCGGAGAGCGCCGGCGACGCGACCCAGTACGCGCGGGCCATGCGCCTGGCCCTGGACCGGGCGGGCGTCGCCGCGGCCGGAATCGACGTGGTGCTGCCCGACGCGCTCGGCGTGCCCCGATACGACCGCAGCGAGGCCGAGGCGCTGCGTGCCGTGTTCGCCGACCGGTCACCCCCGGTGACCACTCAGAAACCGCTGACCGGTCGGGCGTACCAGGGCGGCTCGGCGTTGGACGTGGCCACCGCGCTGCTCGCCTTCGCCCACGACACGGTGCCCGCGTCGGCCGGGCCGGACGAGGTGGCCGAGGGCTGCGAGCTGGACTTCCTGCGCGAGCACCGCCGACCGCGCAGCCGGCTCGCCCTGGTCTGCGCGCGGGGCTTCGACGGGTTCAACAGCGCGCTGGTCCTGCGCGGGGCCGCGCCGATGAGGGGAGAGGCGTCATGAGCGGTCAACGAGCGAGGGTGGTCTTCCTGGTACGGGTGCCGGCACCGCGCACCGAGCAGTTCCTCGCCGCGTACGAACAGGTGCGGCACCTGGTCGCCGGTGGCGTGCCGGGGCACCTGGTCGACCAGGTGTGCCGCTCGTCGACCGACCCGGAGCAATGGTTGATCACCAGTGAGTGGGCGAGCCTGGCCGACTTCGAAGACTGGGAACGCAGCCCGGAGCACCGCGAGTTGGTGCGCCCGATGCGGGAGTGCTTCACCGACGCCCGTTCGCTGCGCTTCCACATCCACGCCCAAACCCCAGCCCTAGCCTGACGCCCCCGCCCCGCCCCGCCCCGCCCCGCCCCCGTCGATCATGGAGTTGTGGTGGGGGACAAGTGCCTCTTACCGTGATGATCCAGGCACCACAAGTCCATGATCGACGGCTCTCTTCCCGGCGACCGCAACTGCGAGATCGGCACGGTGGGACGGGGCTGCGCCGCGCGGGGTCGACATCGTCTCGGGAGCGCGTAGGGTCCGGTAGTCATGAAGGTGCTGATCTCGGTGGACCTGGAAGGCATCTCGGGGATCGTGCATCCTGCCGAGACCAACCCGGATCGGTACGACTACGAGCGTGGCCGAGCGTTGATGACGGCCGAGGCGAACGCCGTGATCGCTGGGGTTCTCGACGCCGAACCCGACGCGGTGGTGTGGGTCGCCGACGCGCACGGAACGTTTCGGAACATCCTGCCGGAGGACCTCGACCGGCGTGCTCACCTGGTGCGAGGCAAACCCCGCCCGCTGGGCATGCTGGCGGGGCTGGACGAACACACGGACGCCGTTCTGCTCGTCGGCTATCACGCCCGGGCCGGTGCCGGGCCCGCCGTACTGGCGCACACGATAAGTGACGCCATCCTCGACGTGCGGGTGGCCGGCCGTTCGCTGGGCGAGATTGGCCTCAACGTCGCCATGGCGGGACACCTGGACGCGCCCGTCGTTCTGCTCAGCGGAGACGACACCGCCTGCGCCGAGTTCGGTGAGCTGGTGCCCTCGGCCGTCACCGTCGCGGTCAAGCAGACCCTGGGGCAGGCCGCCGCGGTGGCCCTGCATCCGCAGGAGGCGCGGGAGCGGCTGCGTCACGCTGCCGCCGACGCGATCGCCCGGCGCGCCTCGATTCCCCCGGCGAAGCGGGCCGGGCCGTTAGCGGTCGAGGTCGACCTGTACGGCCCGTACATGGTCGACCTCGCAACTCTGGTGCCGGGTGTGACCCGCGTCGGCGGCGGCCGGACGGTCGCCTTCCACGCCGCCGACTTCGCCGACGCCTATCGGCTCGTTCAGCTGCTCGTCCAACTCGCCAGCATCAAACCCGGTTAGCGCGCGCGAATCGTCGGGTTCACTTGGTGACCGCGACGCCATCGGCCGTCCGGCTGGGGCCGCGCGACGGTTGTACGAGGGGTCATGCCTCGGTGACGCTCTGCCGGATCGCCCGCCCGATCCTGCCCGCCGAACGGGCTGTCGGCAATCCGGCTGGCCGCTGCTTTTGATCCATCCATTCGCATCTAGCAATGGCCCTGTGGGCGTCGTATGGTTCCCCGCAGCACCCCGACAAGCGTACGTGATGGGCGGATTCGCCCTTTTTGATGCTGGGCGGTGAACGGCAGTGGCGGCAGAAGATCCTACGGCGACCGACCCCGGATGGGTGGACGAAGTCCTGTTCGCCGGCCGTCCGACCGACGTTTGTCTCCGTCTGCCCGAGCCCGTCGACCGGGCCACCCTGCACCGGCTGGTCACCGCCGCGCAGGACCGGCTCACCGCCGCCGGACTGCGCCCCGGTGGCGCCGCGGCGCTGCGGTTGCCGCCCTCGCTGGCGTACGTGGTGAACCTGCTGGCCACCTGGCGAGCCGGGGGACAGGCGATCCTGCTCGACCACCGGCTCACCGACCACGAGGTGGACCGCGCCCTGCTCCGACTGACCCCGCAGGTGGTGGTCGCCCCGGTGCACAGCGGTGGCGGCGCGCTGAAGATCTTCGTCGATGTCACCGAGGGCGTCACCCGGTACGCCGACCGGCCGGCGGTCAGCGGCCACGCCGTGATCCAGCTCAGCTCCGGCTCCACCGGTCCGTCCAAGGTGATCGGCCGCACCGCCGCCGACCTGGTCGCCGAGGTGCACCGCTACACCCGGATCGACGGAGTGGCGCTGCCCGGCGAGCGGATCATCCTGCTGCCCTCGATGGTGCACGTGCTCGGCCTGGTCGGTGGCCTGCTCTACGGGCTGCACGCCGGGGTCGAGCTGGTGCCGCCGGAGCGGCTCAGCGGCGACGCCGTGCTGGCCGCGATCAGCGCGGACACCACGCCGGCCACTGTCCTCGGTGTGCCGTTCCACATTGGACTGCTCGCCTCCACCCGCCCGGCCGGTCCGCTGCCCCAGCTGCGGCGGATGACCACCGGGGGCGAACTGGTGCCGGCCACCGTCGCCCGGGCGTTCACCGACCGGTACGGGGTGCCGCTGGGCAACATGTACGGGATGACCGAGGTCGGGGTGATCGGCACCGACCTGTACGGGTCGCACCGACCGTCGATCGCCCCGGCGCCCGGCATCGAGGTCCGCGAGTCCGGCGGTGAGCTGTGGGTGTCCTGCCCGGCGTCGCCGTACGTCGGACTGAGCGACCCGACCCGTTGGTCCGACGGCTGGCTGCACACCCGCGACGCCGGCGCCGTCGATGAGGACACCGGCCTGGTCACGGTGCGCGGTCGACTCGACTCGCAGGTCTCCGTCGGCGGGATGAAGGTCGACCTGACCGAGGTGGAGGCCACCGTCGCCGAGCTGACCGGGGTGGCCGCCGCCGTGGTGGTCTGGGATGGCGGCATCACCGCGTACGTCCAACCCGACGGCCCGCTGTCTGAGGAGACGCTGGACAAGCTCCTCGCCGAGCGGCTGGCCGGCTACAAGCGGCCCCGGGCGCTGCACCTGCTCGATCAGTTGCCCCGCACGACCACCGGCAAGCTGGTCCGCTCGACCGACGCGCTGCGCTCGGCGGTCACCCCGTGACCGGGCCGCTGCACCACCTCGACGTCGACGTGAGCGCTCGCGAGCGCGGCGACCGCCAGGACGAAGCCCCCGCCCAGCTGTGGGTGACCGACCCGCACGGGCTCGGCGCCGGGCACCGGCCGCAACGGCAGCCCCGGCGCCGGCATCAACCGGTGCAGCCCGCCGTCGCGCAACCCCCGCCCGAGCGCCTTGCCGACCGCCTCCTTGGCGGTCCACAGCCGCAGGAAGTCCACCGTCCGATCAGCCTCGGGCCGATCGCCCAACCAGGCCAACTCGGTCGGCGGGAACCAGCGGCGGGCCAGCGCGAGCGCCGGCAGCGGGCGGACCCGTTCGACGTCCACCCCGACCGCGCCGGCCCGGCGGGCGGCGACCACCACCAGCCCGGCGGTGCGACTGACGCTGACCGGCAGCTCGACCGACCCGGTCGCCTCGTCGACCGAGACGACCGGCCGTCCTTCGCGGTCGTGCGTCAGTACCAGCTCGGTCTCCGCGCGACCGAGCAGCAGAGCGCCCGCCCGCCGCAGCAGCACAGCGGCCGGATCCGGCTGACCGCCGGTGTCCCGGCCGACCCACACGTAGGCGGTGTCCCGACCGGACACCGTCAGCTGAACCACGCAGAGAGGGTATCCATGAGAGCCGAGGTCCGCGCCTTCGTCGTCGAACAGCTCGCCGACATGAACTACGACGTCGAGGGGCTCGACGACGACACCACGCTCGGCCCGTCCGGCGTCGACCTGGAGTCTCTCGCCCTGGCTGACCTGTCCGTCCGGGTCGAGGACCGTTACGGCCTGACGTTCGCCGACGACGAGTCGGAGCAGCTGGCCCTGATGACGGTCGGCGAGTTCACCACCATGGTCGCCAATCGCGTCACCGAGGCGACGAGCGACAAAGGCTGATGAGCGGTCAGCCCGATCTGGGGCGAGCTGACCTGATGACCATGCTCGCCGAACTCACCGCGAAACCGGTTGCCGAGGTGTCCGACCGGATCGGCTCGATGGAGCTCGCCTGGCTGGTGCACCTCGTCGAGCAGCGCTACGAACGCCGGCTCGACCTCGACGACGACGAGCTGGCCGGCATCCGCACCGTCGACGACGCCCTGGTGGTGTTCCGGGCGTCGCTGACCGCCCCCGCAGATGGTTGAGGCGCGCGTCGCCCACCTCACCGGCGTGCACGCGGTCAGCGCCCTGGGACGGGGCGCCGACGCGCAGCTCGCCGGTGTGCTGGCCGGGGTGCCGGCGTTCGGGCCGGTGGGCCGGTTCGACACCGCCGCCCGCCGGGTCACCGTGGCGGCCACCCTGCCCGAGGTCGGCACGCTCCCCGACGAGTTGGCCGCCGCGATCGACGGGGCCTGCCGGGCGGCCGGCCTGGACCGCGCGCAGCGCGCGGGGTGCGCCCTGCTGCTCGCCGTGCACGGTGGCCCGGCCACCGGCCCGGCCCCGGCCGTGCTCGCCGGGCAGCTCGCCGCCCGGTGTGGACTCTCCGGTCACACCCGGGTCTACACCAGCGCCTGTGTGTCGGCGAGCACGGCGGTGGCCGACGCCGCCGCCCAGATCACCCGGGGTGGGGTCGAGCGGGTGGTGGTCGCGGCCGGCTACCTGGTGGAGTCGGATCAGTTCGCGCTCTTCGACGCCGGTCGCGCCCTCGCGGTCGACGGGGCGGTCCGCCCGTTCAGCGCCGGCCGCCGGGGGTTGCTGCTGGGCGACGGCGTGGCCGCGGTGGTGCTGGAGTCGAGCGCCACCAGTCGGCGCGGCCGCGCCGATCCGGTGGCCACCGTGGCCGGGTGGGGACGGGCCGGTGACGCGTTCCATCCCTGCCAGCCGGAGCCCGGCGGCACCGGGCTGGCCCGCGCGATCGACGGCGCGCTGCGCCGGGCCGGGCTGCCACCGCAGGCCGTCGGCTACGTCAACGCCAACGCCACCGGTACCGCGCAGAGCGACGCCGCCGAGGCCGCCGCCCTGCGTCGGGCCCTCGGCGGGCACGCCACGCGGGTCCCGGTCAGCTCCACGAAGTCGGTGCACGGGCACGCGCTGGAGGCGTCCGGGCTGCTCGAACTGGTGGTCACCGCCCTCGCGCTGCGCCACGGCGAGCTGCCGGTCAACGCCGGCTGGCTGGCCCCCGACGAGTCGTGCCCGCTCAACGTCGTAACGGACCGTCCCGAGAAGACGGCGGCAACCCACGCCCTGAGCCTCAACGCCGCCTTCGGCGGCGCCAACACCGCTCTCCTGGTCGGCGTCGGATGACCGCCCCCAACTCCCCGCGATCGTGCACTTTCTGCCCTGACAAATCCGACCAAGCACCTGAAGCGACAACCGAAACCGCACGATCGTCGGGGGAGAGGGCTCGGGCGCGGTGGCCTGAGGGTGAGGACGGGGCGGCCGCGCCGGGGGTGCCGGGGTTCGTGCACTCGGACTTCGCGCCGGTGGTGGTGGCCGTGGCCGAGCGGTGTCTGCGGCGGGGGTACGGGTCGGCGGGGGTGCCCGCCGGGGTACGGACGGGAATTGTGCTGGTCAGCGCCAGTGGCGATCTCGCCAGCGCCCAGCACGTACGGGAGACCGTCGAGGCCGGCGGGCGGGTCGGCCCGCTGTTCTTCTTCCAGTCCGTGCCCAACAGCGTCGCCGGGCTCGTCGCGGCCCGCTGGGACCTGCGCGGCCCGGTGGTCTGTCTCAGCCCGACCGGCGACCCGTACGCCGACGGCGTCGCCGAGGCCGACCTGCTGCGCCACGACGGTGACGCCGACGAGGTGTTGCTGATCCTGATCGAACAGGCACCCGACCGGCCGACCGAGGCGGTCGCGGTGCTGCTGGGGGGAGGAGCACGACCATGAGGACACGGGGACTGCGCGGCGCACTGGCCGCCGACGCCGAAGTGGGTGCGGGCAACGTGCTGGCCCGGGTACTGGCGCACGGCGCCGACCCGGACGGGCCCGGCTTGACCTTCGACACCGCCGTCGACGGGCACCCCGCCGAGACGCCACTGACGCTGGGGCGGCTCGACGAGCGGGTCGCCGCCCGCGCCGCCTGGCTGCACGAGCAGGGGGTACGCCCGCGCGACCCGGTCGCCGTCTGGGCCACCGCCGCCGCCGACATGGTGCTCAGCTTCCTGGCGCTGGCCCGGCTCGGGGCGATCCCGGCGCTGATGAACGGCAAACTCCGCCCGGAGATCGCCGCCGAGTACATTCGCCGGCTGCGGGGCGTCGGTGTGCTGGCCGACGACGCGCACACCGCGCTGCTGGCCGGGCACGACCTGGGCGTGCCGGTGCTCGGCACTCCCGCGCAGGCCGGCGCGGGCGACCCGGCCACCGCGCCGGCGCACTACCGGCACCACCCGGACGACCCGATCGTGATCACCCACACCTCCGGGACGACCGGGGTGCCCAAGGCGGTGCTGCACTCGCACGCCAGTCTCTTCGCGGCTACCCGGCACCTGCTCACCATGCCGCAGGCGCAGGGCACCAGCCGGATCCTCAACGCGCTGCCCGCCCCGCACACCGCCACGGTGCTGATGGTCAACCAGGCGCTGGGCAACCGCGCGCAGATGTTCCTGCTGTCCGAGCAGGGCGGTGAGCGGGTGCTGGACGCCATCCAACGTTGGCGCCCGGACGGGGTGTTCGGTTTCTCGGTGACCTGGGCGGAGTTGGCCCGCTTCGACCTGTCCGGGTACGACCTGGACTCGGTGCGGTTGTGGTTCAACACCGGGGACGCCTCGCACGAGCCGCACATCCGCCGCCTCGTCGCGGTCGGTTGGCACGACACCGTCACCCGTGACGGGGTGGCGAAGGTGCCCGGGTCGGTCTTCATCGACGGGCTGGGCTCCAGCGAGATGGGGCACTCGATGTTCCACATCACCCATCGCGCCGACACCGACCGGTACGGCCGCTGCATCGGCCGCCCGTACCAGTTCACCAAGGTCGCGGTGCTCGACGCCGACGGCGAGCCGGTGCCGGTCGGCGAGGTGGGTTTCCTGGGCATCGACTCGCCGTCGCTGTTCCGGGGCTACTGGAACGACTCGGTCACCACCTACCGGTTCCGCCAGCGGGGTTGGTACCTCACCGGTGACCTGGTCCGGGCCGACGCCGACGGCCGCTACTACCACCTGGACCGGGCGGTGGACTCGGTCGACGCCGGTGACGGGCGGCGGTTCTACACGGCGCTGTCCGAGGAGCGGATCCTCGCCGACTGCCCGGACGTCACCGACTGCACGGTGGTGATCGTCGCCGAGACCGGTGGCGTGGTCACCGACGTGCTGCTGGAGTTGGCCGCCGGCGCCGACGAGGCCGAGGACCGCACCGAGCGGGTCCGTGCCGCCCTCGGCCCGGACGTCGGCGCCACATTGCGCCGGGTGGTGCCGGTGCGCTCCGCCGACATCCCGGTCACCGTGACCGGCAAGGTCCGCAAGGTGGTCCTGCGTGAGCGCTACCTCACCGAGGCGGCCTCATGACGGCTGTGATCACCGGGATGGGTCTGTTCACCCCGGTCGGGCGGGGCGTCGAGGAGACCTTCGACGCGCTGACCACCGGACGGTCCGGGCTGACCCGCCCGCCCGAGGGGCACCCGGCGAGGGAGTCGCTGGACGTCGCCGGCCTGCTGCCCGACATCGACCCGCGGACGGTGGCGTCCGGGCCGGAAACCCGGGTGCTGGACCGGATCGTCGTGCTCGCCCTGCTCGCCGCCGCCGACGCCCTCGCCGACGCCGGCATCGAGGTGGGCCGTGACGTCGACCCCGACCGGATCGGGGTGATCGTCGGTGGGGTCGGGGGGATGGCCACCCTGGAGTCGCAGGTGCTGGCGCGGGCGGCCCGGGGGCGGGCGGCGGTCAGCCCGTACCTGCTCACCGGGATCCTGCCGAACATGCCGGCGGCGCGGATCGCCATCGCGCACGGCATCCGGGGCTACAGCTCGTCGGTCGGCACCGCCTGCGCCTCCGGCGCCCAGGCGGTCGCCGACGGGGTCCGGCTCATCGCGACCGGTGAGGTCGACGTGGTGCTCTGCGGGGCCAGCGAGGCACCGCTCTTCCCGACCTTCGCCGACACCTTCGGCAACGCGCGGGCGTTGGCGCGCGCCGGCACCGACCCGGGCCGGGCGAGTCGGCCGTTCGACACCTCCCGCAGCGGGTTCGTCCTGTCCGAGGGCGCCGCGCTGCTGGTGCTCGAACGCGCCGAGCACGCCGCGGCGCGCGGCGTCGCCGGGTACGCCGAGGTGGCCGGCCACGGCGCGACGACGGACGCGTACCACCCGACCGCCCCCCGCCCGGATGGCGCTGGCGCGGCGGCGTGCATCCGCCGGGCGCTGCGCAGTGCCGGTGTGCCGGCGGCGGTGGTCGGTTACGTCAACGCGCACGGCACCGGCACGAAGCTCGGTGACATCGCCGAGACCACCGCCCTGGCCGACGTCTTCGGCGTCGGCGGTGTGCCGGTCAGCTCCACCAAGGCGCTCACCGGTCACCTGCTGGGCGCCTCCGGGGTGCTGGAGGCGGCGGCCACCGCGTTGGCGCTCGGTCGGGGGCTGCTGCCGCCGACGTACCACCTCGACGATCCGGATCCGGCCTGCCCGGCGGACCACATCCGTGGCGCCCCCCGCAAGGCCGACCTGGAGTACGCGGTCACCAACTCGTTCGGGTTCGGCGGCCAGAACGTGAGCCTGCTGCTGGCGCGCGTCGGCGAGCCGAGGGGGTGATCGAGGCGGCATCCCGGGCGGGGCGTGCCCGGACGGCAACACAGGGGGAATCGGGTGGGAAGGGTTTCAGGGGACATGGACATCCGTGGTATCGACCACATCGAACTCTACGTGGGGGACGCCCGACAGGCGGCCTTCTACTTCAGCACCGCCGTCGGCTTCGAGATCTGTGGCCAGGGTGGTCCGGAGACCGGGCTGGCGGGGCAGCGCTCGCTGTTGCTCTGCCACGGCGACATCCGGTTGCTGCTCACCTCCGGGTTGAGCGCCGAGCATCCGGCGGCACGGTACGTGCAGCGCCACGGTGACGGCATCGCGGTCGTCGCGGTCGAGGTCGACGACGTGTCGGCCGCGTACGCCGAGCTGGTGGGTCGGGGCGCGACCGGCGTGACGCCGCCGACCACCCGCACCGGCGCGGACGCCGAGGTGGTGATCGCCGAGGTGGACGGCTTCGCCGACGTGCGGCATCGGCTGGTGCAGCGCCGGGGCGACCGGGGCGAGTTCCTGCCGGGCGCCATCACCGCGGCCGTGTCCACGACGGACGACCACCCGCCGGTGCTCGCCGAGATCGACCACCTGGCGGTCTGCGTGCCGCCCGGCCAGCTCGACGCGACGGTCCGGCACTTCCAGGCGCTGTTCGACTTCGCGCAGATCTTCGAGGAGCACATCGAGGTCGACGGGCAGGGGATGAACTCCAAGGTGGTGCAGAGCCCGTCCGGGCGGGTCACCGTGGTCCTGCTCGAACCGGACCGCACCCGGCGGCCGGGGCAGATCGACGCGTTCCTCGACCAGCACGCCGGTGGGGGAGTGCAGCACCTGGGGCTGCGCACCGACGACATCGTCGGCGCGGTGGAGGCGCTGGGCCGGCGCGGGGTGCGCTTCGCCGGCACTCCCGCCAGCTACTACGACGCCCTGGAGGCGCGGGTCGGCCGGGTGGACGCCCCGCTCGAGCGGCTGCGCGAGCTGGGGGTGCTGGTCGACTCCGACCACGACGGTCAGTTGTTGCAGATCTTCGCCGAGTCGATGCACGTGCGCCGCACGCTCTTCCTGGAGCTGATCGAGCGGCGCGGCGCGCGGGGCTTCGGCAGCGGCAACATCAAGGCGCTCTACGAGGCCAAGGAGAGGGAACTGGCCGCCGTGGCGGCCACACCACAGGGGGTGGGGGCATGACCGCTACGGAGTACGAACCGACGCTCACCGCCGAGGAGCGGGCGCTGCTGCCGTCCGACGACGATGTGCGGCACTACGCCGAGCACGGCTGGTACCTGTCGGGAAAGGTGTTCACCGACGCCGAGGTGGACGCTCTCGCCGCCGCCGCGCAGCGCTACTACGACGGGGAGCGGGACCGCCGCCTGCCGGTACGCCCACCGAAGCTGGCCTACTGGGAGCAGTCCTTGGGCCCGGTGCAGCGACACAACGACTACGTCCACCACGAGCACGACGGGCTCGGCGCGATCCTGCGCAAGCCGCTGCTCGGCGCGGTCGCCGCCCGGCTGGCCCAGGCCGACGAGATCCGCGTCTTCCAGTCCACGCTGATCTACAAGCCGCCGATCTCCGGCGAGCCGAGCAACATCGTGCCCTGGCACTTCGACAAGCACTACTGGGCTTCCTCGTCGTCGGAGAAGATGCTGACCGCGTTCATCCCCTTCCACGACTGCGGGGAGGAGATGGGCACCATCACCATGGTCGACGGCTCGCACCGGTGGAAGGAGATCGGCGCGGACGACACCGTGGTGCGGCACTTCGCCGACCGGGACCGCAGCCAGCTGGAGGAGATGCTGGCCGAGAACGCCGCGTACAACGGCGCGGAGATCCGCAAGGTCCCGATGGTGATCCCCAAGGGACACGTGAGCTTCCACCACTGCCGCACCTACCACGGCAGCGGCCCCAACGTCAGCGGCCGCCCCCGTCAGGCGATCTCGCTGCACCTTCAGGACGGCGACAACGCCTGGCGGGAGTATCCGCTCTCCGACGGCACGCTCGCCGCGTACAACCACGACGTGCTGGTCCGCCGCACCCACGACGGGCGGCCGGACTACGCGGACCCCGACTACTGCCCGGTCATCTGGCGCCACCGCGCCCAGCAGGGAGGCTGACGTGACCGACGCCGACCCGGTCCGGCTCTACCGCACGGTCCGGCTGATCCGCCGGTTCGAGGAACGGGCGGTGGAGCTGGTCCACGGCGGGCAGATCGTCGGCGGCATCCACCCGTACCTCGGTCAGGAGGGGATCGCCGCCGGCGTCTGCGCGGCGCTGGGCGCCGACGACGTGCTCGCCGGCACCCACCGTGGGCACGGGCACGTGCTGGCCCGCGGGGCCGACCCGGCCCGGATGCTCGCCGAACTGTGCGGCCGGGTCACCGGGCTCAACGCCGGCCGGGGCGGCTCGATGCACGCCGCCGACCTGAGCATCGGCGTGCTCGGCGCCAACGCGATCGTCGGCGCCTCCGGGGCGATCATCACCGGCGCGGTCTGGGCCCACCGCCGCCGGGGCCGCGACACCGTCGGGGTGAGCTTCTTCGGCGACGGCGCGGTCAACGAGGGGATGCTGCTGGAGGCGTTCAACCTGGCCGCGCTCTGGCGGGTGCCGGTGCTGTTCGTCTGCGAGAACAACGGTTACGCCACCACCATGCCGGTCGACGGCGCGGTGGCCGGCAGCATCGCCGGCCGGGCCGCCGCGTTCGACATCCCGGCCGTCCAGGTCGACGGCCAGGACCCCGAGACGGTACGCATGGCCGCGTCCGCCGCCGTCGACCGGATGCGCGCCGGTGGCGGCCCCGAGCTGATCGAGGCCCGGACCTACCGCTTCGACGTCCACCACACCTTCGAACACGGGGTACGCCTCGACGACTACCGGCCACTCGACGAGGTGACCCGGGCCCGGGCCCGCGACCCGGTCCGCATTCAGGGTGAACGCCTCGCCGACGCCGATCGCGCCGCCGTGGACGCCGAGGTCGAGGCGACCCTCGACGCGGCGGTGCGGTTCGCCCTGAACAGCCCGGAACCCGACCCGGCCGAGGCGTTGACCTACCTGTACGCCAGCGGCCTGACCGCCCGCACCGGAGGTGGCTGAGGTGCCCCGACTGTCGTACCGCCGGGCGCTGACCCGGGCCCTCGCCGACGAGTTGGCCCGCGATGAGGCGGTGTTCCTGCTCGGCGAGGACGTCCAGGTCGGGGCGTCGCTGGTGACCACCGGGCTGGCCAAGCGGTTCGGCACCGAACGGGTCCGCGACACCCCCCTGTCGGAGCAGGCGTTCACCAGCTTCGCCACCGGGGCGGCGCTGGCCGGGCTGCGGCCGGTGATCGAGTTCCAGATCCCGTCGCTGCTGTTCCTGGTCTTCGAGCAGATCGTCAACCACGCGCACAAGTTCCCGCTGATGACCGGCGGGCAGTGCAGTGTCCCGGTCACCTACCTGGTGCCCGGCTCCGGCTCGCGTACCGGGTGGGCCGGGCAGCACTCCGACCACCCGTACAGTCTCTTCGCCCACGTCGGCGTGGTGACCGTCGTGCCGGCCACCCCGGCCGACGCGTACGGGCTGCTGGTCACCGCCATCCGCCACGACGACCCGGTGGTGGTGTTCGCGCCGGCCGGCGCGATGGACGTGCGCGACGACGTCGACGACCTGACGCCGGTGCCGCTGGGCCGGGGCCGGATCCACCGCTTCGGCGACGACGTGACCGTGGTCGCGATCGGGCACCTCGTGCACGACGCGCTCGCCGTCGCCGAGGAGTTGGCCGACCAGGTCTCGGTGGAGGTGTTCGACCCGCGCACCCTGTACCCGTTCGACATCGACGGTCTCACCGAGTCGGTGGCCCGCACCGGGCGACTCGTGGTGCTCGACGACGGCAACCGTGCCTGCGGCATGGCCGCCGAGATCATCGCCTCGGTGGTGGAGCGGGTCCGGCTGCTCGCCCCGCCGCGTCGGGTCACCCGCCCGGACGGGGCGGTGCTGCCGTTCGCCCCAGCGCTGGACCGGGCCGTCCAGCCCGGTCGGGACCAGCTCGCCACCGCCATCCACCTGACCATGAAGGACTCATGATGACCGACCCGAACTACCCGTGGCCGGCGGCCGACCGGGCCTGGACCGACCTGCCGGAGCCGGCCCGCCGGGCCATGGTGGCCAGTGGGGCGGCGGCCTGGGAGCAGGTCTTCCACGGTCGGGCCAGCTACAACAAGCAGTGGCGGTTGGCCCGCCCCCCGGTGCTCACCGCCGACGCCTGGCGGGAGCTCAACGAGGTCTGCGACCGGCTCGCCCAACTCATCCTCGACGCCTGCCGTCGGCGGGCCGGCACTGCCGGCGAGCTGCGCCAGCTGCTCGACGTACCGGCGGGGGAGACCCGGCTGCTGGACGAGTCCGAGCCGCTGACCGAGGCGCTGCTGGCCGCGTACCGCCCGGATGTGATCTTCTCCGCCGGGGTGCCGAAGTTCGTCGAGTACAACATCGACAGCAGCCTCGGCGGCGGGTTCGACGCCGACACCGTCATCCAGCGGTTCGCACGCCTCTACCGGGAGCAGGGCCTCCTCGACGACCTGCCGGTGCGGGCCGCGCCGTCACTGCTGGACCAGCGGTTCGTGGCGATCCGCGAGGAGCTGCGGCTGCCCGAGGGCGCCCGGGTGGCGTTGCTGATGGACTTCGACGCCGACTACCCGGGCCTCGACGACCCGCAGACGTTCATCCGGATCCTCGACCCCCTCGCCGTACGGGCCCGGGACTTCGGCATCGACCTGGTCATGGCCCCGGTCTCCACCGCCACAGTGGACGCCGACAACCGTCTGGTCGTCGACGGCGCACCGGTCGACGCGCTGTTCCGGTTGTTCGTGCCCAACCGGGTCACCCCGAGCCCCGGCCTGGACGCGGTGGCCCTGACGCTCGCCGCCGGCACCCTACCGATGTTCGTGTCGGCGGCGGCCTGGCTGCTCGGCAACAAGACCACGTTCGGCTGGCTGTGGGAGGACGTGGACGGGCTGCCCGCCGACGACCAGGCGCTGATCCGCCGGCACGTGCCGTACACGGTGCCGTTGACCGCCGCGGTGCTCGACCGGGCCATCGCCGAGCAGGCCACGCTGGTGGCGAAGCCGGCCGACGGTTCGGCCGGGCACGGCGTGCTGCTCGGCCCGGAGCTGAGCGCGGCGGAGTGGGCCGACGGTGTGCGGGCCGCCGTCGAGCAGGGCGGCGCCATCCTCCAGGAGTACCTGCCGACCGACCGGGTGTCGATGGACTTCGTCCAGATCGAGACGGGTGACACGGTCACCGCCGACGTCCCGTACTCGCTGGCCCCGTACCTGTTCGGCCGCCATGCCTCCGGCGGCCTGGCGAGGGTCGGATATCCCGGCTGCGACGGAATCCTCAACCTGGCCCACGGCGTCCTCCTGACCGGAATCCTCCTGACCGACTGACCCCGGCCCTACGCGGTGATCAAGAGATTTCGGTCAAGACACGCCAGCTTCCTGACGCAAACCTCTTGATCACCGAGGCGAGGTGCGGTGGGGGCGGGGGAGGGAGAGGGTGCGGAGGGTTTGGGCTGTCGCTATGGCGTCGCTGCGGGCGCTGCCGTGGCGGCCGTCGGTGCTGTAGAGGCTGGGGTCGGCCGTCAGGGGATGGTCGGTCAGGTGGACGTGGAGGGTGCCGAGGCGTTGGGCCAGGCTCGCCGTGTGGGCGGAGAGGCGGCGCATTCGTTCCCCTAGCCCGGCCCGGAGGTGCTCGGGCACGGCCGGGCTGTGCGAGACGTCGAACATTCCCACGGTGATCACGTCGGCGCCCACGTCGCGCAGCGCGGTGATCATCGCGGTCAGTTCGGCGTCCACCGCCTCCGCGTCGTACGCCGGGTGGAAGGCGTCGTTGCCGCCGCAGACGACCAGCGCCAGGTCCGGCGCGAAGGCGAGCGCCGGGGCGAGCTGCGTGGCCCGCACCTGGTGCGCGCGCAGCCCGCGTCGCCCCAGATTCCGGTACGCCAGCCCGGGGCGTACGGCGGTCAGTTCGGCGGCGACCCGGTCGACCCACTGCACGTCCGGGTAGCCCGGTGTCGGCTCACACATGCCCTCCACCACGCTGTCGCCCAGCGCCACGAACCGGTGCCACGGGTGCCCGTGCAGCAGGTCGGCGGCCTCCCCCGGGCGCAGACAGTACGGGTCCGTCGATTCGGTGAGGGTCGATGGCATGCCGGCACGCTAGCCGACCGCCGGGCTGCCGGGCCAGGCTCAGCCGGTCAGGCTGACCTCGGCCAGGTAGACACAGGTCTGCCCCTCGTGGGAGGAGTAGTAGCTCACCCACAGCAGGTCGTCGTGCCAGACCAGGCCGGGGTAGCTGGTGTCGCCGCCGGACGGCAGCGCGACCAGCTCGGTCAGCTCGCCCCGGTCGGGGTCGACGACGCAGATCGCGGTGCGGACCTCCCCGTCGTGCAGGCGCACCCCGGCCAGCAGCCGCCCGTCGGGCAGCCGGAGCAGCGTCGGCCCGCCCACCTGGACGCCCAGGTCGGTCCAGGCCCAGTCCCGGTACGGCGGCACGGCCCGGCCGAGCTGCGCGCTCGCGGTGCCCGCGTCCCGCCGCAGCAGACAGCGGGCGGTGCCGTCGGGGTCGAAGACCAGACCGGACTCGTTGGGGTACCCGTCCTCGAACAGCGTCGGCACCCAGGGCCGCAGGTCGACCCCGTCCGTGCTGCGATAGAGCCGGGCGAATCTCGGCTCCCGGGTGGCATAGCCGACGCCGTACATCGCGTCGTCGTGCCAGGCCGCCCGCCACACCCAGACGCCCGGCTCGCCCACCGGGGTCGGATCGTTCCAGGCGTGCCCGTCGGCGGAGAGCCAGGTCACCGTCTGGAACGTCTTGGTGGCCGCGCCGGTGGCGGCCGCCGCCAGCAGTTGCAGCCGCCCGTCGGGTCGCGCCACGAAGCGCGGGTCGCGCAGGTCCGTGCCGGCCTGCCGGATGACGGTCACGCTGGTCCAGGACCGGCCGTCGGTCGACGTCAGCACCCGGATCACGCCGTCGTCACTGAGGTGGGTCCGGGCCTCCCGGAAGGCGCAGAACCAGCTCCCGGCGTACCGGACGAGGTCGGTGAACGCGCTGTGCGGCGCGGTGTCGCCGATCCGACGTACGGCGGTGACCTCGGCGGTGAGGCGGCGGGTGGGTGATGACGTCATACGCGGCAGCCTCCAGGTGCGGTGACGACGGTCGACGCTAGCCGCCCCCGCCGACGCCCGGGCGGCCAGCAGCCGAACGTCCGACGAACAACGCGCGGGCGCGGTCGGATTGGCGTCGTGGGCGCGACCGCGCTGCCGTACCGACCATGCCACCGCGACCCCGACCGGCCACTGACTAGCCGGCGGTCGACTCCTGCTCGGCGCGGTGGGCGGCGGCGAGCCGCTTCGGGGCGCGCGCGTACCACGCCTCGGTGATCACCTCGATCAGCTCGGACGGGCTGATCCGGTCGAGTCTGACCAGCACCGCCGGGTAGCCGTCGAAGTGCGGGGTGGTGAGGTAGACCGACGGGTCGTCGGCGAGCAGGGCTTCCTTGACGCCGAGGTCGGCCACCCGTACGCCGAGGAGCGGGCCGTCAGGCGCGGCGGCCCCGAGGGCGTCGAGGTCGGCCCGCCGCAGCGGTCGTTCCCAGACGAATGGTTTGTCGCGCACCCGCCAGGCCGGCAGTCCATCGTACGAGGCCCGCTCGGTGGTCTCGGGCAGCGCGAGCGCGATCCGACGGACGTCGTCCCAGCTGGCCATGCCCACCACGGTACGGGTTCAGCGGGCCACGGTGTGCTTGGCGAGGAGTTCGCCGAGCACCTGTCCGGCCCACTCGGCCTTGGCCGGGTCGGGATTGTTCAGGGTGATCAGCGCCTTCCACAGCGCCCAGCCTCGTCCCCGGGCCCAGGTGGCGTCGTCGAGACCGAGCGTGGCGCGGAAGGCGGCCCGGCTGGGGCCGTGCAGCAGGGTCCAGGCGATCACGGTGTCGCAGGCGGGGTCGCCCACGCCGGAGCAGCCGAAGTCGATGACGGCGGCGAGCCGGCCGTCGCGGACCAGCAGGTTGCCCTCGGCGACGTCGCCGTGGAACCAGACCGCAGGCCCGGCCCAGGTGGCGTCGAGGGCGGCCTGCCAGATGCCGGTGACGACGTCGACGGGGACGCGGTCGCGATGCGTCTCGATCGCCGCCCGGGTCTCGGCGTCGTAGGTGGACAGCGGACCGCCCCGCCAGGCGCTGTGCGGGCCGGCCGCCGGGCCGTCGGTGGCGTCCACGCGGCGCAGGGCGCGCAGGAAGGCGGCGAGGTCGGTGGCGACCCGGGTCAGGTCGTTGATCCGCTCACTGTGGGCGGTCCGCCCGTCGATCCAGCGGTAGACCGACCATGGGTACGGGTATCCGGCCGCGGGCCGGCCGTGGCCGAGTGGGGTCGGCACCTCCACCGGCAGCTGTGGCCCGAGCACCGGCAGCCAGCGCTGCTCCTTGGCGACCTGGAGGGCGTACCCGGCGCCGCCGGGCAGCCGCACGCTCATCTCCTCGCCCAGGTGGAACGTGCGGTTGTCCCAACCGTCGACCTCGACGGGGCGGATCGGCAGCTCCGCCCACCGGGGGAACTTCTCGGCCACCAGTCGGCGGACCACTGCCACGTCGATCCGGTCGGCCACGACATCGTTGGTCACCGGGACGCCCGGCGTCGGGTGCGCGTTCATCGGTCCGAGCCTGCGGCAGCCGGGCGTGCCCCGCAACGGTTTACCGGGTGGTGACGGGGGTGGGCCGCACCGGTTTCTCCGGGCCGGGCGCCCGGTTCAACAGCGGGTACGCGGTGACCGCCAGGCACACCGCCGCCATGGTCAGCAGGGCCGGGGTGAACCCCAGAGCGTCCACCGACCAGCCGCCGAGCAACGCGCCGACCGGCAACCCGACGAACGCCAACGAACCGGCGATGCCAATCACCCGGGTCTGCAACTCCGGTGGCACCCGCTCGTAGAGCGCCACCCCGAGCAGCGGGTTGACCGCCGCGATGCCGATTCCGGACAGGAACGTCACCACGAGCACCACCGGCAGCTCGTCGCTGATCGCCAGCGCCACCAGCCGGGGTGTGCCGGCGACCAGCGCGCCGACCAGGAACGTCAGCCGTCGGGGCAACCGGGGCCCGAGCGCGGTGAACACCAGGTTACCCAGCAGCGCGCCCGCCGAGAACGCCGCCAGCACCAGGCCGAGACCGCTCGGGCCGGGCAGCTCCCGGGCCACCCACACCGGTATGTAGACGGCCACACTGGCGTTGGCCACCATGTTCAGCGCCGAGATGACGGCGAGCATGCCGAGCAGCGGCCGGTCCCGACCCAGGTAACTGAAGCCACCCCGCAGCGCGCGCAGGTAACTCTCCGGCTGCGCGGGTTGCGTCGGGGCGGCCAGCGGGCGGACCAGGACGCCGATGAGCAGCGCGCAGACGCCGAAGCTGGCCGCGTCGATGAGGATCGCCTCGGTCACCCCGAACGCGGCGATCAGCAGGCCGCCCACGGCGGCGCCGAACAGCGTCACCACCCGGCTGAGCCCGTCGTACGCGGAGGTCAGCCGGATCAGCGGCACCCCGGCGGCCTCCGCGACCGGGCGGAACATCACGTGTTTCACCCGGTCCCCGATGCCCCGCAACGCGCCGGCCACCGCGACGAGCGCCACCAGCGGGACGAAGCCCAACCACGGGGTCAGCGCCACGACGACCATCACCACCGCGCTGCCCGCGTCGCAGAGGATCGAGGTACGGCGCAGGCCGATCCGGTCCGCCCAGGGCGTGCCCAAGGCGCTGGACAGCAGGTACGGCAGGGTCTCGGCGAACGCGACCAGACCCATCTTGGTGGGGCTGCCGGTGGTGACCAGTACCAGCCACGGAATGGTCACCACCGAGATGCGGGTGCCGAGGTTGGAGATCAGGTCCGCGCTGACCAGGACGACCAGTTGCCGGCGGGGGGTCACGCCCCGACCGCCGCCGCCCGACGGGCCGCGTACCGCGCGCGCAGCGCCCGCTTGTCCACCTTCATCGACCGGTTCACCGGCAGCCGGTCGAGGAACTCGACCCCGGCCGGCGCCCACATCTTGTTGAGTTCGGCGGTCACCAGGTCGATCAGTTCCGCCCCGGTGACCGTCGCGCCCGGCCCGAGCACCACGTACGCGTGCGGCACCTCGCCGACCGTCTCGTCCGGCACGCCGATCACGGCGGCGGCCCGTACCTGGGGGTGCCCGACCAGCACGTCCTCGATGGGACGGCAGAAGATCGCCCAGTTTCGGCGATGCGTGACGATCATGTCGTGTGCCCGGTCGACGAGGTAGAGGTAGCCATCGTCGTCGAGGTGGCCGATGTCGCGGGTTCGCACCCACCCGTCGACGAGCGTCTGCGCGGTCAGCTCGGGCTGACCGTGGTAGCCGGCGAAGCTCAGTCGGGTCCGCACCCACACCTCGCCGTCGCGGCCCGTCGGCAGCACCGCGCCGTCGTCGTCGCGGATCTCGATGCGGACGTCGCCGTAGGGCCGCCCGCAGGAGCGCAACCGCTCCGGGTGCTCCGGATCGTCGGTCAGCCCGGGCAGCGCGGTGATCACGACCGCTTCGCTGAGGCCGTACACGATGCGCAGCACCGGGCCGAACCGCGCGATGGCCTGGCGCAGCCGGGCGGGCGCGGCGGGCCCGGCGCCCACGTTGAACATGACCATGGCGGAGAAGTCCGCGCCGACCAGCGCCGGGTGGTCCAACACCTCGTAGAGCATCGGCGGGGTGACGAAGGTCGAGTTGATCCGTTCCCGCTGCACGGTGTCCACGAAGGCCACCGGGTCCCAGTCGTCGCGCAGGAACAGCACCCCACCGGTGAACAGGTTGAACAATGTGGTGATCTGCCCGCTGGCCAGCCACATCGGCGAGTGCGACAGGTGCCGCAGCAGCGGGAACCCGGCGGCGCGGAAGTCGGCGGCCAAGGCGAGGATCTGGGCGTAGAAGCTCTCCCGGTGGTGCACCAGCTTGGGGCTTCCGGTGGTGCCGCTGGTCTGCAGGAACGACTCGGGCGCCGGCACGGACGCCGGCAGGCCCGTCACGTCGGCGTCGGCGGTGAGGTCGGGGCCGGGACCGCCCGCGCCCAGACAGCAGACCGGGGTGCCGGGCAGCGCGGCGGCCAGCTCCGGGCCCAGACTGGCCGGGTCCCGGGCGTCGTAGACCAGGGCGTCCGGGCGGGCCAACCGGATGAACTCGTCGACCTCCCGGCGCGCGGTCACCGGGGCGACCCACATCGTCCGACAGCCGAGCAGGTGCAGGGCGAGCTGCAACAGCGGGCCCTCCACGGCGTTCGCCACGGTCACCAGTACCGCCGACCCGGGTCGTACGCCGTGCCGGGTCACCGTCGCGGCCATTGCCCGGACCCGCGCGGCGGCCTCGGTGTAGGTGAGTCGCCGATCGCCGCCGACCAGCGCCTCCCGGTCGCCGAACTCGGCGAAGAGGTCCAACACCCTGTGCACGTAGGTCGTGGTGTGTCCGGGTCCGTCAGTCATCCGGCAGCCCCCATCCGAGAATGCGGCGGTCCCGGGCAGTTCCCGGTGACGACGCGACGGTGGCGCGCTCGGGCGACCGCACCGCCGCCGCCTGGAAGCCTAGGCCGGAAACGGCTGGTCGGAACCGTGCCGACGGGCGATCCGAGCGACCCGGCGGACATTTGATCACGTCGATCAGGTTGATTGACGCCCGTCAGCGGCGGCGGCTAGGTTTCTGGACCATCGTCCAGGCGGGCGCCGTCACTGGACGGCCCTGGGCTGCCACACGATGGAGGTTCCATGGCAACGGCAACCCCGAAGAGATGGCCTGTCATCGCCGCCGCGGCCGCGCTGTTGGTCGCCGGCGCACCCGCCGTCGTCGCCAGCGCCGGTCCGTCCGGCACCGCCGCCGACCGAGCTGACCGCGCCGAGTGGGCGGGCAGTTGGGCCACCGCGGTCACCCGGGGCAACTCGGTCGGGTTGACCAACACCGGCCTCAACGACCAGAGCGTCCGGATGATCGTGCACGTCTCGGTGGGCGGCCCGGCGCTGCGGGTACGCCTGAGCAACCTCTACGGCGAGCAGGCGGTCAAGGTCGGTCGGGCCACCATCGCCCGGCCGAACACCACAACCGCCGACGACCTCTCCGACATCGACGCGGCGTCGGTGCGCCCGCTGACCTTCACCGGTGCCACCACGGCGACCATGAACCGGGGCGCGGAACTGCTCAGCGACCCGTTGACCTTCCCGGTCGCCGACGACAGTGACCTGGTGGTCACCCTGCACTTCCCGACGCCGACCGGCCCGACCACGTTTCACGGGCAGTCCCAGCAGGCCAACTTCATCGGCGCGGGGGATCTGACCGGGGCGGCCGAGGGCACCGGGTTCACCACCCGTCCCACCTGCTGCTGGTTCTTCCTCTCCGGCATCGACGTGCAGCGCAAGGGCAGCCCCGGCGCGCTGGTCGTGCTCAGCGACTCCATCGGTGACGGCAACGGCAGCACGGTCAACGCCAATCGGCGCTGGCCCGACCTGCTCTCCGACCGGCTGCTCGCCGACCGGCCGGACAGGCGCACCCCGGGCGTGCTCAACCTGAGCCTGGCCGGTAACCGGCTCAACCACGAGGGCACCGAGCCGGGCGACGGCAACTACCCGGGCTACTACCAGCTCGGACCGAACGCGGCGGCCCGGCTCAACGAGGACGTCTTCCCGCAGACCGGCGTGCGTACCGTCGTCACCCACCTGGGCATCAACGACATCTGGATGTCGAACGACACACCCGAGGCGATCATCGGGACTCTGCGGCAGATCAACCAGCAGCTCCAGCAGCGCGGGCTGACCAGCCTCGTGGCCACGCTGACGCCGTACGAGGGGCACGGCGCGCCGGGCGTGTGGACGCCGCAGAAGGAGGCCACCCGCCAGGCGGTGAACGCGTACCTGCGCGGCAGTCGGGAGTTCGACGGGCTGCTCGACTTCGACCGGGTGCTACGCGACCCGGCACGGCCCAGCCAGCTGCTGCCCGCGTACGACTCGGGGGACCACATCCACCCGAACGACGCCGGCAACCAGGCACTGGCCGACGCCGTGCCGTTGCGGCTGCTCGACCTGTGACATCGACCGGGGGGCGGTGGGTGATCCCCGCCGTCCCCCGGTCACCGACATCGGCGGGGAGGAGTTGGCCGTGGACGTGGAGGAGATACTCACCGGCCTGTACAGCGAACAGGGCAGACAGGATCCGTACCCGTGGTACGCCGGCCTGCACCGGCTCGGCCCGATCAGCGCGGTGCCGGCGCGCCCCGAGCACCGTACGGTGGCCGCGGTCGCGGTCGGCTACGACCTCGTCGACGGGTTGCTGCGTGATCCGGAGTGGACGAAGCAGCCGCCGCCGGGCTGGCAGGAGCAGGAGATCCTGCGCACCCTCCAGACCTCGATGATGTTCGTCAACCCACCCGATCACACCCGGATGCGGCACGTCTTCTCCCGCACCTTCACACCGCGTCGGCTCGGCGCGCTGGAACCGGTGATCCTGCGGGTGGTGGACGAGCTGCTGGACCGGATGGCGGACGCCGGGGAGGGCGTGGTCGACTTCGTGGCGGATTTCGCGTACCCGGTCCCGGCGCTGGTGATGGCCGAGTTCATCGGCATCCCGGCGGGGGAGCTGGCGTGGTACCGCGAGCGGGTGGAGTGGATCGACGAGTTCCTGGACGTGGCGGGAAAGACCCCGCAGCGGCTGGCCGCGGCCAACACCGCGGCCCAGGAGCTGCGGGGCTTCTACCGGGAGCTGCTGGGGCACCGCCGTCGGGTGCCCGGGGATGACCTGCTGAGCGGGCTGGTGGAGGCCCTCGACTCGGGCGAGGTGGAGCTGACCGAGGAGGAGTTGGTCAGCAACCTGATCGTGCTGTTCAACGCCAGCTTCGTCACCACCGCCTACATGTTCGGCAACGGGCTGCCGTTGCTGCTGGCCCACCCGGAGACGGTCGCCGCTGTGCCCACCGACGAGAAGTTGGCCCTGGGCTGCGTCGACGAGGTGTTGCGGCTGGAGACCCCGGTGCACTTCCTGGCCCGTGCCGCACCGGTCGACACGGTGCTGGGCGGTGTGCCGGTCGCCCGGGACGACAACGTGCTCCTCATCATCGCAGCGGCCAACCGGGACCCGGCACGTTTCCCGGACCCGGACGTCTTCGACCCGACCCGGCCGGGCCCGCCGTCGTTGGCCTTCGGGGCGGGTCTGCACTTCTGCCTCGGCGCGGCGGTGTCGCGGATGGAGGGTCGCCTCGCGCTGCCCCGGCTGTTCGCCCGGTTCCCCGCGCTGACGGTCACCGAAACGCCGACGTACAGCGGCAGCCTGTTCCTGCGCGGCATCGACACGTTGCTGGTCAGCACCGGTGGATAGGAGCGACATGGCCCTGCACCCGGAGGTGGCGGTGTACCGGGCGGCCCGCGCCGCGGCCGGCACCCCGCCGCTGTACGCGCAGACCCTCGACGAGGCGCGCGCCGCGGACCTGGCCGCGATCCGCGCCGGCAGCGGCGCGGTCGAGCCGGTGACCGAGGTACGCGACGAGCGGATCCCCGGCCCCGCCGGGGAACTGCCGCTGCGGGTGTACCGGCCGACCGGGTCGGGTCCGCTGCCCACCGTGCTGTACTTCTTCGGCGGCGGCTGGACGCTCGGCAATATCGACACCGCCGACGGCATCTGCCGGCGGCTGGCCAACGCCGTGCCCTGTCAGGTGATCACCGTCGGCTACCGCCTGGCCCCGGAGAGCCCCTTCCCGGCGGCGGTGCACGACTGCCACGCCGCCACCTCGTGGGTAGCCCGGCACGCCGACCGGTTGGGCGCGGACCCGAACCGGCTGGCGGTGGGCGGGGACAGCGCCGGCGGGAACCTGGCCGCCGCGGTCACCCTGCTCAGCCGTACGGACGGGCCCCCGCTCGCCGCGCAGCTGCTGGTCTACCCGAACACCGACCAGAGCGGCGAACCGGTCGGTGACGACGACCCGACGCTGTTCAACCGCCGTTCGGTCGCCTGGTACCGGACGCACTACCTGGCCGACCCGGCGCACGCCCGGGATCCGCTGGCCTCGCCGCTGCTCGCCGACGACCTGTCCGGGTTGCCGCCGGCGCTGGTGATCACCGCCGAACTGGACCCGCTCCGTGAGGAGGGGCAGCGGTACGCCGAGCGGCTGCGCGACGCCGGCGTCTCCACCCGGCTGGAGCACTACCCGGGCATGATCCACGGGTTCTTCGCCATGCCGGGAACCTTCACCGACGGGCGACGGGCGCAGGCGAGCGCGGCGGCGTTCCTCCGCGAGCGCTTCGGGCTGCCGGCCGGGCCGGGCGAGGCGGATGAGCTGGCCGGCCCGGCCGAGCCGGTGGCCGCGACGGGACCGGCGGCCGGGGATGGGTGAGCGGGTGTTGGCCGACCTGCCGGCCGTGTCGCTGGCCGACTACGCCGAGCGGGCCCGGGCCGTGCTGCCGCCGGACGTGTGGGACTATCTGGCCGGCGGCAGCGCGTCCGAGGTGACCCTCGCCGCGAACCGCCACGCGCTGGACCGGGTCGCGGTGCTGCCCCGGGTGCTGCGCGGGGTGGACACCGTCGACCTCGGCACCCGGCTGCTCGGTCGTCGGTACGCGATGCCGGTCGGGGTGGCGCCGATGGCGTACCAGCGGCTGGTGCACCCGGACGGGGAGCTGGGTCTGGCGGCGGCGGCCGGCGCGGCCGGGATCCCGTACCTGGCGAGCACGTTGGGCAGCACCCCCATCGAACAGGTCACCGCGGCGGGCGCGGACGTCTGGTTCCAGCTCTACTGGCTGCGCGACCGGGCTCTCGTCCGCGACCTGCTGGACCGGGTGGTCGCGGCCGGCTGCCGCGCGCTGGTGGTCACCGTGGACGTCCCGGTGCTCGGCCGACGCCCCCGGGACCTGCGCAACGCGTTCCGGCTGCCGGCCGAGGTGGTCGCCGCGAACCTCCCCGAGGGCCGTGACGCCCTGGCGCACTCCGGCGCCCCCGGGGTGTCCGCGATCGCCGCGCACACCGCCGCGTCGTTCGCGCCGGCGCTGCGCTGGGCGGACCTGGCGTGGCTGCGCGAGCAGGTCGACCTGCCGCTGGTGGTCAAGGGGCTGCTGGACCCGCGCGACGCGACCGAGGCGGTACGGGTCGGCGCCGACGCGGTGGTCGTCTCCAACCACGGCGGGCGGCAACTGGACGGCTCACCGGCGAGCGTCACCATGCTGCCGGAGGTCGTCGACGCGGTCGGGAACGGCTGCCAGGTGCTGCTGGACAGCGGCATCCGGGGCGGCACCGACGTGCTGCGGGCGCTGGCGTTGGGCGCGGCCGGGGTGCTGGTCGGCCGGCCGCTGCTCTGGGCGCTGGCAGCCGGAGGCGAGTCGGCGGCCCGGGACGCGTTGGGTCTGCTCGTCGCCGAGTTGACCGACTCGCTCACCCTGGCCGGCTGCGCCGACGTGGTGGCGGCCGGCGAGCTGCGCACCCTCGGGGCGGGGTGAGGGGTGGCCGCCGCCGAACCGGTCGACCTGACCGTCGCGGACCTGCACCCCGCGCTGGGCGATCCGGCGCTGACCTCGATGAACTTCCTCAACGAGGTGTCCGAACGCTACCCGGCGGCGGTGTCCCTCGCGGCCGGCCGGCCGTACGAGGAGTTCTTCGACCTCGCGGCGGTGCATCGGCACCTGGACACCTTCCACCGGCACCTCGTCGACGACCTGGGGCACCGGCCGGAGCAGGCCCGGCGGCTGCTGTTGCAGTACGGCCGGACCAAGGGCATCGTGCACCACCTGATCGCCCGCAACCTCGCGGTCGACGAGGGGATCACCGTCGACCCGGAGGACGTCGTGGTGACCGTCGGCTGCCAGGAGGCGATGTTCCTGGTGCTGCGGGCGTTGCGGGCCGGGCCGACGGATGTGCTGCTCGCGGTCGCCCCGACCTACGTCGGGCTGACCGGGGCGGCCCGGCTGGTGGACCTGCCGGTGTGGCCGGTCTCCGGTGGGTCGTCCGGGATCGATCTGGCGGACCTGGCCGCTCAGGTGCGCCGGGCCCGGGCGGCGGGGCTGCGCCCGCGCGCCTGCTACCTGATGCCGGACTTCGCCAACCCCTCCGGGGTCAGCATCGACACCGCCCACCGGCGGCGGTTGCTGCACCTGGCCGCGCAGGAGGATCTGCTGCTGTTGGAGGACAACCCGTACGGCCTGTTCCACCTCGACGACGGGCCGCGCCCGCCCACCCTCAAGGCGTTGGACACCGGGCGGCGGGTCGTCTACCTCGGCTCGTTCGCCAAGACCGTGCTCCCCGGCGCACGGGTCGGGTACGTGGTCGCCGACCAGCGGGTGGCCGGCGCAGACGGGCGGGTCGGCCCGCTCGCCGACCAACTCGCCATGATCAAGAGCATGGTCACGGTGAACACGTCGCCGATCGCGCAGGCGGTGATCGGCGGCCGGCTGCTGGAGCACGGGTGCAGCCTGGTGGCCGCGAACACCCGGGAGCGGTCCGCGTACACCCGGAACCTGCGCCACCTGGTGGCCGGCCTGACCCGGCGTTTTCCGGCTCTGCCGGACCAGCCCGATCAGCCGGGCCAGCCGGCGGTGCGCTGGACGGCGCCGGCCGGCGGGTTCTTCGTGGTGCTGACCGTGCCGTTTCCGGTCGACGACGCGTTGCTGGACCGTTCGGCGCGCGACTACGGGGTGCTGTGGACGCCGATGGCCCACTTCTACGACGACACCGCGCCGGTCCGGGCGTTGCGGTTGTCGGTCAGCGCGGTCACGCCGGAGCAGATCGACGTCGGGCTGGATCGCCTCGCGGCGCTGATCACCGACGAGCTGACCAGCCGGGCGGGTTGACACACCGCGTTCATTGGATGGCAATGCGCGACGACCCGCGTGCTGCCGTCCTGGGTGGACGGTCATAATAGGCCGCATGGTTGCCTGGGAGTACGCCCTGCTCGTCCGCCGTTATCAGGGACAGGGCCGCAATTTTCACGTCTCGTTCGTCTGGTACGCGCCGGACGGGTCCCGCAAGGACATCACCGCTTTCGGCGACACCGCCATCGCGCACCTCAACCGCGCCGGCCGTGAGGGGTGGGAGCTGGTCTCCGCCGCCGAGGACGTCAACAACGTCCAGGGCAGCACCGAAGTCCACCGCTACCACCTGAAGCGCCCCATGCCCTAACCCCGAACCCCATCCCCGCCCCACCGGCGTCGATCATGGAGTTGTGGTGGTGGACGAAAGGCGTGCACCAGCCCGTGTCGGGCACCACAACTCCATGATCGACGGGAGCAGGGCGGGGTCGGGTCAGGTCAGGTCGATGGCCGGGTAGAGGGGGTACGGGGCCAGGAGGTCGGTGGCCTGGTTCGCGATCTTGCCGGCCAGGTCGGGGTCCAGCGTGTACTTCGCCTTGGACGGGGTGCCGTCGGCGTTGGCGCCGGCGGTCGTCTGGGTCAGCACGGTGTGGATCAGCTCGGCGGTCTGGTCCATCTCGGCGGTGCCCAGCCCCCGGGTGGTGAGCGCCGGGGTGCCGATCCGGATGCCGGAGGTGTACCAGGCGCCGTTCGGGTCCTGCGGGACCGAGTTGCGGTTGGTGACGATGCCCGAGTCCAGCAGAGCCTGCTCGGCCTGCCGACCGGTGAGCCCGTAGCCGGACACGTCGATCAGCACCAGGTGGTTGTCGGTGCCGCCGGTGACCAGCTTCGCGCCCCGGCGCAGCAGCCCCTCGGCGAGCGCCTGCGCGTTGTCCACGATCCGCTGGGCGTAGTCGGCGAAGTCGGGACGGCGGGCCTCGGCGAGGGCGACCGCCTTGGCGGCCATCACGTGCGGCAGCGGGCCGCCGAGCACCATCGGGCAGCCCCGGTCCACCTGGTCGGCCAGCTCCGGCTGGCAGAGCACCATGCCGCCACGCGGACCGCGCAGCGACTTGTGCGTGGTGGTCGTGACGATGTGGGCGTGCGGCACCGGGTCGAAGTCGCCGGTGAAGACCTTGCCGGCCACCAGGCCGGCGAAGTGCGCCATGTCGACCATGAAGGTGGCGCCGACCGAGTCGGCGATCTCGCGCAGGATCCGGAAGTTCACCTTCCGGGGGTACGCCGAGTAGCCGCCCACCAGGATCAGCGGCTTGAACTCGCGGGCCGCCTCGGCCACCCGGTCGTAGTCGATCAGCCCCGTCGCCGGGTCGGTGCCGTAGCTGCGCTGGTCGAACATCTTGCCGGAGATGTTCGGCCGGAAGCCGTGGGTAAGGTGGCCGCCGGCGTCCAGCGACATGCCGAGCATCCGCTGGTTGCCCAGCTCGCGGCGCAGCGCGAACCAGTCGGCCTCGGTGAGGTCGTTGACCTGGCGGACCTGAGCCTTCTTCAGGGCGGGGGACTCCACCCGGTCGGCCAGCACGGCCCAGAACGCGACCAGGTTGGCGTCGATGCCCGAGTGCGGCTGCACGTACGCGTGCGCGGCGCCGAACAGCTCCCGGGCGTGCTCGGCGGCGAGCGCCTCGACGGTGTCGACGTTCTGGCAGCCGGCGTAGAAGCGCCGGCCGACGGTGCCCTCGGCGTACTTGTCGCTGAACCAGTTGCCCATGGCCAGCAGGGTCGCCGGGGAGGCGTAGTTCTCGCTGGCGATCAGCTTGAGTGACTCCCGCTGGTCGGTCAGCTCGGCGCCGATGGCGTCGGCGACCCGCGGCTCGACAGCCCGGATCACCTCAAGGGCACTCCGGAATGCGGTGGATTCGGCGTTGCGGGACATGCGACCTCCAACAGACGTGCGGGAAGGCCCAGGCGCTCGGCAAACGTCCACGTGACGAGGCCGCTCCCCGATGGTTCTCCATCCCCACGCGCCAGTAACGGCCCGGGCCGATCCTACCGGGCCGGAACCGGCCGTTCGGGCCGCCCTCCGGGAGGCGACCCCGCCGACGTGATTGGGCGTTGCGTCGCGGGGCACACGGTAGGTGACCACCGCACCGTCACGGATGCGGCCAGGGTTCGCACAGAAGGAGTCGAGAACATGACCACACCCACCTCCAACCGGCCGCTCGCCCTGGTGACCGGGGCCTCCAGCGGGATCGGGTACGAGCTGGCGGCGCAGTTCGTCGAGCACGGCTTCGACCTGGTCATCGCGGCCGAGGACGACGGCATCGAGCCGGCGGCACAGAAGCTGCGCCGCGACGGCGGCCCGCAGATCTGGTCGGTCCGCGTCGACCTGGCCCGCGAGCAGGGCGTGACAGAGTTGGTAGCCGCCGTAACCGCGACCGGACGGCCGCTGGACGCGCTGGCGCTCAACGCCGGTCGCGGTGCCGGTGGCGCCTTCGTCGGCGGCACCGACCTCGCCGACGAGCTGGAGATCGTCGACCTCAACGTGCGCTCGACGGTGCACCTGGCCAAGCGGCTGCTGCCCGGGATGGTCGAGCGGGGTACGGGCCGGGTCCTGTTCACCTCGTCGATCGCCTCCACCATGCCCGGGCCGTTCCAGGCGGTCTACAACGCGTCGAAGTCGTTCGTGCAGTCCTTCGCCGAGGCGCTGCGCAACGAGTTGAAGGACACCGGCGTCACGGTGACCTCGCTGATGCCCGGGCCGACCGACACCGAGTTCTTCGACCGGGCCGACATGGAGGACACCCGGGTGGGCTCGGGCAAGAAGGACGACCCGGCGAAGGTCGCCGCCCAGGGCTTCGGGGCGATGATGAAGGGTGATCAGACGGTCACCGCCGGCTCGCTGATGAACAAGGTGCAGACCGCCGCCGGCAAGATCATTCCGGACAAGCTCAAGTCCGAGCAGCACCGCCGGATGGCCGAGCCGGGATCGGGCAGCTGACCCGTGGTGCACACCGAAGGGCCCGGCACGATGCCGGGCCCTTCGGTGTGAGCGGGCGCCTCAGGCCGTCACCGCATCGAGCGCCTTCTTGATCGCCTTCGGGGCGGTGGGGGTACGCGGCGCGTCCGCGCGCAGCGCGATCATCTTCTCGCCGATCTCCTGGAGCTGCTTGCGGCCCAGCGCGTCGCGGACCTTGGGGAACCACTCCTGCTCTTCCTCCTCGACGTGGTGGGTGACGTTCTCGATCAGCACGGTCGTCTTCGCGTTGAACCGCTCGTCGTCGGCGTCCATGCTGGCCAGCTCGGCGCAGAGCACGTCGGCGACGTGGTGTTCCTCGTACGACTCGAGGATGTCGTCCTCCAGATCGGGCAGCAGTCGGCGGACCTCCGGGTACATCACCTCGTTCTCTAGATAGGTGTGCACCGTCAGCGCCTCCAGGATCTGGTCCACCAGCTTCTGCCGCTGGCTCGCCGGCCCCTCCTCGGCGTCCTGGAATGCCTTGAACAGGCGGCGCATCTCCTTGTGGTCCTCTTTGAGCAGGACGATGGCATCGGTCGACACCGGTATGACCTCCCTGAAAAGTTTCGGCTGGTGGCGTTCCGGTACCCCCACGCCGAACGCGGAAACAGGTGAAACCGCCTCAGACCATGGCCAGTGTGCGCGGGATCTCGTCGAGCAACTCCCGAGCCAGAAAGCCGATCCGGCCGTAGCGGGGGATCAGCCGCTGGCCGCTCACCGAGTGCGCGAACGAGCCCCAGCAGGCCGCCTGCGCCGGGTCGGCGCCCCGGGACAGCAGCCCCGCCAACAACCCGGCGAGCACGTCCCCGCTGCCGGAGGTACCCAGCCCGGCGTCGCCGCTCTCCTCCCGCCAACCCCGCCCGTCCGGGGCGGCCACGTGCCCGTACAGCGACACGACCGCCTCGTACCGGGCGGCCAACTCGGCCGCCTCGGCGTCCAGGTCGTCGCCCGGATCCCGGCCGAGCAGGTGCCCGGCCTCGGTGACGTTGGGGGTGAGCACCACCGGCCGACCCGAACCGACCAGCAGGTCCGGTGCGTGGCTGAGCGCACCGAGGGCGTACGCGTCGAGCACCAGCGCAGTGTCCGGACGGGCCGCCTCCAGGACCAGGCCCAACAGGCGGTTGGTCTCGTCGATCGCCTTCAGGCCGGGGCCGACCGCCACCACGTCGGCCTGCGCGACCAGGTCGCCGAGCTGGCCGTCGCGGTCGGCGGCCACCGCGCCGTCGGCGGTCTCCGGCAGACCGACCACCAGCGCCTCGGGCACCTGGATGCTCAGCGCGGCGGCGGTGGACTCGGCGGCGGCCAGCTGAAGCACCCCGGCGCCGGCGCGCAACGCGGCCACCCCGGCGAGCAGCACCGCACCCGGGGTGAAGCGGGAACCGCCGACCACCAGCACGGTGCCCCGGCTCTCCTTCCCACCGGCCGGCACCGGCAGCGCCCAGTCCCGCAGCAACGCCGGGGTGATCACCTTCACCTCAGACCGGCTCGGCATGGATCTCGTCCTCCCTGGTCGGCTGGGCGCCCTGCTGACGCAGGTGCTCGACATGGTTGAAGGCGGTGAGCGCCAGCCGGTCCTCGCCGTCGGCCGACCACTCGGTGATCGAACAGTTGGCGATCACGTCCTGCCGGGTGAGCGCCATCAGCTCGTCCTCGGTCAACCCCTCCACCAGATAGCGAAGCAGGAAGACCAGCGCGTCGTGGCCGAAGAGCAGCACCCGGCAACCCTCGTGGTCGCGGCGCAGGTCACCCAGCAGCGTCCGCAGCCGCAACGCCACGTCCGTCCAGGACTCCCCGCCCGGTGGCCGGTAGTAGAACTTGCCCAACCGCTCCCGACGGTCGGCCTCGTCCGGGTACCGCCGCCGCACCCCGTGCCCGGTCAGCCCGTCGAGGATGCCCAGCTCCCGGTCGCGCAGCCGCTCGTCGCGGTGCACCGGAATGTCGGTGCCGGCCAGCGCCAGCCGCGACGTCTGCACCGCGCGCAGGTACGGCGACACCACCGCCACGTCCGGGCGCTTCGCGTCCGGCAGCTCGGCCAGCCACCGGCCGGTCGCCCGGGCCTGGTCCTCGCCGGTCGCGGAGAGCGGCACGTCGGCGTCGCGGTGAGTGAGGTCGATCAGCTCCGCGCCCGACGCCTCGGCGTGCGTCGCCGCGACGTTCGCGGTGCTCTCGCCGTGCCGGACGATCCAGAGGGTTGCCAGTTCCGCCATGCGGCCCCCCTACCCGGGCGCCGCCGACGGTAACCGTGTCCGGTGATCCGCCATGCCGATGTCCGCTCGGTGGGCGTCCGGCGCGGGCGCAGGTCGTACCCTCGGTGGCGTGGCCACGGCGGCGGAGGAGATCCAGGTGGGGGAGCGGCTGGTCCGCGTCTCCAGCCCCGACAAGCCGTACTTCCCTGAGCGTGGGCTGACCAAGCTGGACGTCGTCCGCTACTTCCTGGCGGTGGGTGACGGCATCCTGCGGGCGTTGCGGGATCGGCCGACGATGCTGGAACGCTGGCCGCGCGGTGTCTTCGAGGGCGCGACGATCGCCACCCGGCAGACCAACCGGGGTGACGCGTTCTACCAGAAGCGGCTGCCGGCGGGCGCGCCCGAGTGGGTGCGGACCGCGCACATCACCTTCCCCAGTGGCCGTACCGCCGACGAGGTCGCGCCGAGCGAGTTGGCCGTGGTCATCTGGGCCGTCAATCTGGGCACCCTGCGGTTCCACCCGTGGCCGGTCACCGCCGCCGACGTGGAACGCCCCGACCAGCTGCGTATCGACCTGGACCCGATGCCCGGCGTCGGCTTCGAGCAGGTGGTGCCGGTGGCGCACGAGGTGCGGGCGTTCCTCGCCGAGCTGGGCATGACCGCCTACCCGAAGACCACCGGCGGTCGGGGTCTGCATGTCTACCTGTCGATCGAGCCGCGGTGGAGCTTCGGTGAGTGCCGGCGGGCGGTGCTCGCGCTGGGCCGGGAGATGCAGCGCCGGCTGCCGGAGGTGGTCACCACCACCTGGTGGCGCGAGCAGCGGGACCGGCCGGTCTTCGTCGACTACAACCAGATGGCCCGGGACCACACGGTGACCTCGGCGTACTCGATCCGGCCGACGCCGGCCGCGCTGGTCTCCGCGCCGCTGGACTGGTCGGAGCTGGACCAGGTCCGCCCGGAGGACTTCGACGTGCTCAGCATGCCGGCCCGGTTCGCCGAGCGCGGCGACCCGCACGCCGGCCTGGACGGTGACCGGCACTCACTGGAACCGCTGCTGGAGCTGGCCGACCGCGACGGGCTGGAGGCCCCGCCGGAGCGCTGAGCCCCGCCGGTCACGCCCAGGGGCTGCCGGCCCCGTCGAACTCCTCGAAGACCAGCCAGGTGCGGGTGGACAGCACCCCGGGGATGCTCTGCACCCGGCCCAGCACCACGTCGCGCAGCGCGGCGTTGTCCGGCGCGCGCACCAGCGCGAGCACGTCGTGGTCACCGCCGAGCAGCGCGGCGTGCTCGATGTAGCGCACCCGGGCCAGCTCGGCCGACACCTCCCGCCAGGTGTTCTGCTCGATGGTCAGGGCGATGTACGCCGACGTGCCCAGCCCGGCCGCCTCGGGCGCCACCTGGGCCCGGAACCCGGTGATCACCCCGTCGCGCAGCAACCGCTCCACCCGCGCGTACGCGTTGGTGCGGGAGATGTGGATCCGCTCGGCGAGGGTGCGCACCGACGTTCGACCGTCGCGGACCAGCTCGTCGAGGATCCGCCGGTCCACCTCGTCCAGGGCTCGGGCCGATCGTCCCGATCCCGCGCCCCGGCCTGCTTCGTCGGCGGTCTCCTGGCTCACTGATGGGCCCTCCGCATGCCAACCGTCCCGCCTTCCGTGTCGATCTTGAGTCAATCATCCACAAGCGGAAGCATAGGCTCACCACACGTCCCAGGAGGTTCCGCCGTGACGACCACTCCCCAGGCGGTCCGCAGGGCATCCCCGCGCACCCGTCGAACGGTCACCCCGCCCGACCCGGCGCGCTCGTTGCTGCCAGACGCCGAGCCGGTCCGCCTGCTCGCCGAGAACGGCACGCCGCTGCCCGCCCGCGCCGACTACCCCGAACCACCCGCCGAGGTGCTGCGCGAGATGTACCGCCGGATGGTGCTCGGCCGCCGCTTCGACACTCAGGCGACCGCCCTCACCAAGCAGGGCCGGCTCGCCGTCTACCCGTCCTCGCGAGGCCAGGAGGCGTGCCAGGTCGGCGCGGTGCTCGCGGTCCGCGACACCGACTGGGTCTTCCCCACGTACCGCGAGTCGATGGCGCTGGTTGCCCGGGGCATCGACCCGGTCGAGGTGCTCACCCTGCTGCGCGGCGACTGGCACTGCGGCTACAACCCGACCGAGGTACGGACCGCACCGCAGTGCACCCCCCTCGCGACCCAGTGCGTGCACGCCGCCGGGCTGGCGTACGGCGAGGCGTACCAGAGCCGCGACACCGTGGCGCTGGCCTTCATCGGCGACGGCGCCACCAGCGAGGGCGACTTCCACGAAGGGATCAACTTCGCCGCCGTGTTCAAGGCGCCGGTGGTCTACTTCGTGCAGAACAACCGGTACGCGATCAGCGTCCCGCTGTCGCGGCAGACCGCCGCGCCGTCGCTGGCCTACAAGGGCGTCGGCTACGGCGTACCCAGCGAGCAGGTCGACGGCAACGACCCGGTCGCGGTGCTCGCCGTGCTCACCCGCGCGGTCGCCCACGCCCGGGCCGGCAAGGGTCCGTTCCTGGTCGAGGCGCACACCTACCGGATGGAGCCGCACACCAACGCCGACGACGCCAGTCGCTACCGCGACGGCGCCGAGGTCGACGCCTGGCGGGACCGGGACCCGGTCGCCCGGCTGGAGACCTACCTGCGCGCCCGCGGTGTGCTCGACGACGCGGCGGTCGCCGAGATCGCCGAGCAGGCCGAGGCGTACGCGGCGGACCTGCGGACCCGGATGAACGAGCAGCCCACGGTCGACCCGCTGAGCCTCTTCGACCACGTCTACGCCGAGCCCACCCCGCAGCTGATCGAACAGCGCGAGCAGGTCCGCGCCGAGCTGGCCGCCGCGCACGCCGAGGAGGGTGACGCCTGATGGCCACCACCATGGCGAAGGCGCTCAACACCGCGCTCGCCGACGCGCTCGCCGCCGACGACCGGGTCGTCGTCTTCGGTGAGGACGTCGGCGCCCTCGGCGGCGTCTTCCGGATCACCGACGGCCTCCAGGCCCGCTTCGGCGAGAACCGCTGCTTCGACACCCCCCTCGCCGAGGCCGGCATCGTCGGCTTCGCCGTCGGCCTGGCCATGTCCGGCCTGCGCCCGGTGGTCGAGATGCAGTTCGACGCGTTCGCGTACCCGGCGTTCGAGCAGATCGCCTCGCACGTGGCGAAGCTGCGCAACCGCACCCGGGGCGCGCTGAGCGTGCCGATCGTCATCCGGGTGCCGTACGCGGGCGGAATCGGCGGAGTCGAGCACCACTGCGACTCGTCCGAGGCGTACTACGCGCACACCCCCGGGCTGAAGGTGGTCACCCCGGCGACCGTCGACGACGCGTACTCGCTGCTGCGCGAGGCGATCGAGGACCCCGACCCGGTGGTCTTCATGGAGCCCAAAAAGCTTTACTTCGCCAGCGACGAGGCGTCTCTGCCGACCCGCACCGAACCGTTCGGCCGGGCCGTCGTGCGCCGGCCCGGACGCGACGCCACCCTGGTGGCGTACGGGCCGGCGGTGCCGGTCGCGCTGGAGGCCGCCGAGGCCGCCCGGGAGGAGGGGTGGGACCTGGAGGTCGTCGACGTACGCACCATCGTGCCGTTCGACGACGCCACCATCACCGCCTCGGTCCGGCGTACCGGCCGGTGCGTGGTGATCCAGGAGGCGCCCGGCTTCGCGGGCGTCGGCGCGGAGATCGCCGCCCGGGTGCAGGAGCGCTGCTTCCACGCGCTGCACGCCCCGGTGCTGCGGGTCGCCGGGCTGGACATCCCGTACCCGGCGCCGATGCTGGAGCACACCCACCTGCCCGGCGTGGACCGGGTGCTCGACGCGGTGGCCCGCCTTCAGTGGGACGACCAACCGGACGCGCGTTGGGCGGCGGCATGACCATCGTCGAACGGACGCAGGTCTTCCTCCTGCCCGACCTGGGCGAAGGGCTGAGCGAAGCCGAGATCGTCGAGTGGCGGGTCGCCGTGGGTGACGTGGTCACGGTCGACCAGAGCGTGGTCGAGGTGGAGACCGCCAAGGCCGTCGTCGACGTGCCCTGCCCGTACGCCGGCCGGGTGGTCACCCTGCACGGCGCCGTCGGTGAGGTACGCCCGGTCGGCCAGCCGCTGATCACCATCGCGCCGCTGGACGGGGGCGACGAGCCCGCCGGGCACGCCACCTACCGCGAGGAGGAGCGGGCCGGCTCCGGCAACGTGCTGATCGGGTACGGCACCGGCCACGGCGGTGCCACCCGCCGCCGGCGTCGGCCCCGCCTGGCGGTGGCCCCCGAACCGACCGGCCTCGGTCCGGCGGATGCCGGCGCGGCCGGCGGCGCCGGTCCGACCGCGGCCCCTGGTCTGCGTGCGGCCGACGCCCCGACGGCGGCCGGTCCGCGTGCGGCCGGTGGCCCGGTCGCGGGCGCTGGCCTGGCCGGCAGCGCGTCGGCGGCAGTCCCGGGCCCGGCGGCCCTGGTCATCTCGCCGATCGTCCGGCGGCTGGCCCGCGAGCACGGCGTCGACCTCGACACGGTGCGGGGCACCGGGCCCGGGGGCGTGATCCGCCGCGCCGACGTGGAGGCCGCGTTGACCGTGCCCGCCGCCCGGCTCGCCGCCGTGCCGGACCCGCAGGTCGGGTCGGCCCCGGTCGGGGACGGTGACGGTGACGTGATCGTCCCGCTCACCGGCGTCCGCAAGGTGATCGCCGACAAGCTCTCCCGCAGCCGGCGGGAGATCCCCGAGGTGACCATCTGGGTCGACGTGGACGCCACCGGGCTGCTGGAGACCCGCGCCGCGATCAACGCGGCGACGCCCGACGCGCCAGTGAGCATCCTGGCCCTGCTGGCCCGGATCTGCCTCAGCGGGCTGCGCCGGTTCCCGCAGCTCAACGCCCGGGTCGACACCGAGGCGCAGCGCATCGTCCAGTCCGCCGGGGTGCACCTCGGTATCGCCGCGCAGACCGACCGGGGTCTGCTGGTGCCGGTGCTGCGCGACGCCCAGCGGCTCACCACCGCCGAACTGGCCGCCGAACTGGCGGCGACCACCGCCGCCGCGCGCGCCGGCAGCCTGCCCCCGGCCCGGCTGACCGGCGGCACCTTCACGCTCAACAACTACGGGGTGTTCGGTGTCGACGGCTCCACGCCGATCATCAACCACCCGGAGGCGGCCCTGCTCGGGGTCGGGCGGATCGTGGACAAGCCGTGGGTGGTCGACGGGCAACTCGCCGTCCGCAAGGTGACCCAGCTCAGCCTCACCTTCGACCACCGGGTCTGCGACGGCGGGGTGGCCGGTGGCTTCCTGCGGCACGTCGCCGACTGCGTGGAGCGCCCGGCATTGCTGATCGCCGCCGTCTGACGCGTACCCCGGCCCCGGCGCTGCCCGTGCGGCGCCGGGGCCGGCGCACGTCCGGGGCACCCCGGCGGCGCCATCGGGCGGGGTTTCCCCGGCGGCGTGATCGGGGCGGGGTTTCCCGGTCGCTGCACCGGGAAATCGGCCCCGCCGGAGCGCACCGAACGCGTCGAAGGGAGCCGGCCTGTGGCCGTGGCGAACGAGCTGCTACTGAACTCGGTCCGGGTACGACGGCCCGCCTCGGCCGGCGCGCCGCTGTACTGCGACGCGCTGGAGTACGGGCTGACCGGTGACGGCGCGACCAACGACCAGCCGGCGCTGGCCGCCCTGGTGGACCGCCTCGGGGCCGGGTACGCCTCGGACGGGCGGGCCCGGGTCATCTACTGCCCGCCGGGCATCTACTCGATCCGGGACGCGGGCACGGTGTGGCGCAGCGGGGTGTCGCTGATCGGGGCCGGCCCGGCGGCGACCCGGTTCATGCTGAGCAACGAGGGAAACCGGGCCGACCCCACCCCGTTGGCCTTCTGGACCACCGTGCAGCACGGCGCCGACCGGGACCGGCACATCGCCGACTGCACCTTCGCCGACTTCCAGATCGACGGCTCCGGCGTCGCCATGGCCGAGTACAGCTACCTGGCCAAGGGCCTCGGCCTCCAGTACGTGGTGCGGGGCGTCTTCCGCAACCTCTACATCCACCACACCGCGGCCACCGGGTTGGGCTGTGACTTCCTCCAGGACTCCCTGATCGACGGCGTGGTGGTGGTCGGCTGTGGCCGACTGGACAACGGCGAGCAGATGGGCGGCGCCGGCATCGGGATCGGCATCGGCGGCTGGGGAGCGGTGGAGCGGTTGACCATCGCCAACTGCACCGCCCTGGCCAACGGCACCAACGGCATCTTCCTGGAACTGCAGAAGGACTACTGGGTGCCACCGCGCGGCTACCGCATCATCGGCTGCCACAGTCAGGGCAACCGGTTCGGCATCTCCGACTGGGGCGCCGACGGCCTGATCGTCTCCGCGTGCACGATGACCGGCAACCTGGAGACCGGGTTCGACGTGTCGGCGCAGGGCACCTCGTCCGTGGCCGGCCGGGGCGGGCTGCTCACCGACTGCGTCATCGACGGCAACATGTGCGACGGGGTCAGCATCGGCAACAGCCCCGGCCCGTACACCGTCCGGGGCAACCGGATCAGCGGCAACGGTCGGCACGGCTATCACTCGCACGACCTCGGGCGCGGCTACCGGGGCTCGATCCGGGACGTGGTGATCGAGAGCAACGAGTTCTGGGGCAACGGCCTCGACGCGGTCCGGATCGACCACCAGATGACCGACGCGGTGCTGCTCAACAACCGGATCCGCAACAACGGGCGGCAGTACGGCGAGGGCGCCGGCGGCGCGGGTGACGCCGTCCGCTACAGCGAGCGGTGCCTGGTGGACCGGTCGGCCAACTGGCCGCACGACGGGCACCGGGGCAAAGTTCTACGGGTCGGGAAGACCGTTGCCATGGTGGCCTCCAACACCGGCGACGAACTCACCCTCGCCCCGGTCCGCCCGGACGCGTTCAGCGCCTGGAGCGGGGACGTGCCACCGCCGGGATGCGCGTACGAACTGGCCGCCGCACCCCAACTGCGGGCCGGTATCACCATCGACGCGCCGTTCGACTCGGCCACCATCCGCGGCAACCGGATCTGGGACAACCACGATAACCAGACCCAGACGCACGGGCTGTGGATCACCGGGCGGGGCAGTTGCGTGGACTGCCGGGTGGAGGACAACGACCTGGCCGGCAACGCCGACGAGGGGATGCAGCTGGACACCCCGCCGGTGGGCGGACGGTGGCGGGACAACCACGTGGACAGCGACTGGAGCTGACCGGCGGCTGGCCGCCGTCTGGTGGGCCTGGACGGCCGGCGATGGTGCCGGCGAAACTCAGAGCTGGACGACGTGCGGCGGCGGCCGGAGTGATCCGGCCGCCGCCGCTGTCTCGGTCGAGCTGATCAGCCGGCCAGACCGGCCACCGGGGTCGGGTCCAGCACCACCGTCGCCGAGCCGGACTGCGGGGGTACGCCCGGGTCGGTCGGCGCGTCGGTGTACTCCGCGACGAACACCGCGGTCAGGTTGTCCGCGCCGCTGTGCCCACCGTCCACGAAGGTGGGGATGCTCCCGGAGCAACCCGTCGAGGTGGAGAGCGGGTGCCCATGCTCATCGTGCCCGAGCACGTAGGTGACCTTCACCCGGGAGCAGTCCACCGGCAGGTCGTCGGTGACCTTCACCTCGTACGCGACCGTCTGCCCGAACTGGAACGGCTGCCCGGCCTCCGGGGCGACGAACTCGACGAGCGGTGCGGTCGGCCCCACCACCAGCGGCAGGGACGCCGAGGCGGATCGTCCGGTGCGGTCGGTCACCTTCAGCGTCGGCGTGTACGACCCGTTCTCCGGGAACGTCCAGCTCGCGTTCGGAGCGGTGCTGTCCACCGAACCGTCCGCGTTGAAGTCCCACGCGTAGCTCAGCTTGTCACCATCCGGGTCGGTGGTGCCGGCGCTGGAGAACTCGACGGTCAGCGGGGCCTGCCCGACGGTCGGGGTGCCGCTGATCTTCGGGATCGGCGTCCGGTTGCCGCGGACGAAGTCGATCCGGGACAACTGCGCGTCCGGGTTCTCGGCGAAGTAACCGTCGCCGTACTCCAGCACGTAGAGCGCGCCGTCCGGGCCGAACTCCATGTCCATCGGGTTGTCCACCACCAGCGACGGCACCACCGGGCGGATGTCGTTGACGTCGCCGTCGGAGTCGAGGCGGAACTCCTTGATGTAGTCGCGGGTCCACTCGTAGAACAGCGGCACGCCGTCGTAGTAGGCCGGCCAGCGGGTACGCGACGTGCTGGTCCCGTCGTACTCGTACGCCGGGCCACCCATCGGGCCGATGCCGCCGGCGCCCAACTGCGGGAACTCGCCCGACGCCGCGGAGGGGTACCAGACCTCCGGCTGCTCGACCGGCGGCAGTTGCCGCTTGCCCGTGTTGTGCGGCGAGTCGTTGACCGGGCGCTTGCAGTTGAACGTGGCGCCGGACTCGCCGGTGGCGAAGTCGTAGTCGCGGTAGGCGATCGTCGGTGTCACGCAGTACGGCCAGCCGTAGTTCGCCGGCTTGTCGATGCGCATCCACCGACCGTGCCCGGCCGGCCCGCGCTCCGGGTCCGGATCGGAGGCGTCCGGGGAGTAGTCGCCCAGGTACACGTCGTCGGTACGCCGGTCGACGGCGAACCGGAACGCGTTGCGCAGCCCCATCGCGTAGATCTCCGGGCGGGTCTGCGCCGTGCCGGACTTGAACAGGTTGCCGGCCGGCACCGTGTAACCACCACCGGCCTTCACCTTGATACGCAGCAGCTTGCCGCGCAGGTCATTGGTGTTGGCCGAGGTGCGCTGAGCGTCGTACGCCGGGTTGCGGTCGGCCCGCTCGTCGATCGGGATGTAACCGTCGGAGGCGAACGGGTTGGTGTCGTCACCGGTCGACAGGTACAGGTTGCCCTTGCTGTCGAAGTCGATCTGACCGCCGACGTGGCAGCAGATGCCCCGGTCGGTGGGCACGTCGATGATCTGCTGCTCGCTGGCGAGGTTCAGCTTCATCCCGTCCAGCTTGAACCGGGACAGCCGCAGCGCGCCCTTGAACCGCTGCCAGTCCGCCTCGGTGCCGGTCTCCGGCGCGTCCCCCTCGTTCACGCCGGGGGTCGCCGGGTCGTCCACCGGCGTGTTCATCGGCGGTGAGTAGTAGAGGTACACCCACTTGTTCTGGGCGAAGTTCGGGTCGATGGCGACCCCCTGCAACCCCTCCTCGTCGTGCTCGTACACCGGGATGTCGGCGGCGAGGGTGTTCAGCCCGGTGCGCGGGTCGTGGATGCGGACCTCACCGGTACGGGAGGTGTGCAGCACCCGCAGGTCGGGCAGGACGGCGAGGCTCATCGGCTCGCCCGGGAAGTCGTTCAGTGTCACTTTCTGAAAGCTGCTGTCCGGCGGCGCGGCCGGCGCTGCGGCCGCTGCCGACGGTGGTACGGCCAGGCCGGCCGTCACCAGCAGCAGGGCGGACGCGAATGCGGTCCTGTTCATCAGGTGTGTCCCCCGAGTGGTTTCAGTACCGAAGTGAAGCGAGATAGTCGAAGCCGACGCGAGCGGTGTCCAGGGCGTCGGCGGGGGAGCGCGGCGGGGTGCCCGCGTCGTCACGCTCCACGATGTACTCCTCGATGCCGGCCTCCCGCTCGTGGGCGAAGATGCGGCCGAAGTCGATGACACCGTCGCCGAGGTCGGCGAAACCACCCTCGACGTCAAGGTCCTTGACGTGCACCTGACGGATCCGGCCGCGGTTGGCCCGGATCACGTCGACCGGGTCGTGGGCGCCCCGCCAGGTCCAGTAGAGGTCGAGCTCGAAGTGGACCAACCGCGGGTCGGTCTGCGCGCTGAGGATGTCGAACCCGGTCGAGCCGCCGGTCAGCGGGACGAACTCGAGCTGGTGGTTGTGGTAGCCGAAGTCGAGCCCGGCGCGTTCGGCGAGCCGACCGGCGCGGTTCAGGTCCCGGGCCAGCGCCCGGTAGACGGCGGGGTCCCGGATCGGCTGGCCGCTCGCGTCCCGACCGAAGTACGGGTGGACGATCTTCTTGCAGCCCACCACGTTGGCGTCGGCGAGGGCCTGCTCCCAGGTGGCGGCGTCGAACGGCTGCGGGATGCCGACGTGCCCGGAGGTGGAATGCAGCCCTGCCTCGTCGAGCGCGGCCCGGAACTGCGCGGCGGTGCGTCCGACGAAACCGGCGTGCTCCACTCGCCGGTAGCCGATCCGGCGCAACGCGTCCAAAGTGCCGGGCAGGTCGGCGGCGAGCTGATCACGCAGGGTGTAGAGCTGAATGCTGATCCGGTCCACCGGCACCCGACGGCGGCCCTGGGCCTGCCCGCCGGATGCGGCTGGCGCGGCGGCGGCCGGGCCGGCGAGCAGACCGGCGGCGCCGACGGCAGCCGCGGAAACGGTCGCGGCGCGCAGCACTCCACGCCGACTGACCGGCTCGGATGCCGGTGTCGGCCCCGGTCGGTTGAGTTGTTGATCCATGGTGGTGGTCCCTTCCTGACGGCTGGTACGCCGTCGGCGGCGGTCGACCTGACTGCCGTCTGCCGGGCGCGTCGAACCGGCCGGAGGCGGGCTCCGGCGGGACGGTGAGGGACGGCGCGCGGGTGCGGCCCGGACCCATCGGGACCGGAACGCGGCGACCCGGCAGGGGTGGCGGCAAGTTGATCGACGAATGGGCAACCCTCTATCTAGATCCAGACCTTACCCTTGCCCCCGGACGAAGGCAAAGCTTCGTCGCGTTCGGCAGAAGTTTCGCTCCAGCTGACAAAAGTCCGCCCACGACGTGCGCCACCCGGCCTGACCTTCTACTTCCCGCACCCTTCGCCGGCCTGGCCGAGCACCCGCTCCACCCCGGCCCCGCCCGGCTCGCCCCGCCCCGCCTCGGCCCGGCCCACCCCGTCTCGGCCCGGCCCACCCCGCCTCGGCCCGGCTCGCCTCGCCTCGGCCCGGCCCGGCTCGCCTCGGCCCGGCCCGGCTCGCCTCGGCCCGGCCCGGCCCGGCCCGGCTCGCCTCGGCCCAGCCCGGCTCGCCTCGCCTCGGCCCGCCCCGGCCTTACCCCCGGCCCGCTCCGGCGCGTGATCGACTCGGCTTCATGGAAGTTGGGGTATCCCGGACGCCGTGATGCCGCGACTTCCTTGAAGCCGAGTCGATCACGAGATGGGTCGATCGCATCAGCGCCCGTGAACCGGACGTGCGTCGGCACCTCGCCCGTTCGAAGGACCGCTCGGGCGCCCTGCACGACGCACGGCACTGCGGCCTCGGGCCACACAGCCGGGCTGAGTCCGCCCCGACCTCGGGTCGTCTCGTACGCCGTGGCGGGGCGTCGCGGTGGGTCCACCCGGGCTGGCGGGGACCGGTCGCGCGCCTTTCCGCGCCGCTTTCCGCCGCAACCGATCTCCTGCGGCAGGTCCGCGCCGAGCCCACCACGCCCGCCACCCATGCCCGTCGCCTACGCCGGTCACTCGCGCCGGTCACTCGCGCCGGTCACTCGCGCCCGCCACTCGCGCCCGCCATTCGGACAGTCGACGCTGCCTCGCTCAAGTGGAGCAAAGCGCTCGACAGGGGCCGGTTGAACCCCTGTTCTGCCAACTGGAACATTGTCGGAAAATGCGCCGGTAAATGCGCCGCCGATTATTTCCGAATGCCGCGAATGGTCCTCTCACCCGGGCAAGAATGTGGCGGAGGGAAGTCGAAAACGGGGGGACTGAACATGACGTCTAGGCGGCGATTGACGCTGTTGGCGGTAACCATCGCGGCCGCACCACTCGTCCTGGGTGCGTGCACCGCCGACCGGGGGTCGGCGACCGGCTCGGCGAAGAAGCCCACCGCCCCGCCGGAGCTCGCCGTGACGCCTGGGGACAAGGCCCGGGACGTCCCGGTCAGCGCCGAGGTGGGCACCATGGTCAAGGGCGGTCGGGTCACCGGCGTCCGCCTCACCGACGACAAGGGCAAGCAGGTCAACGCCGAGCCGCGCGAGGACGGCTCCGGCTGGGTGCCGAGTGCTCCGCTGCAACCACGACGGACCTACACCGCCGAGGTGACCGCGACCGGTGACTCCGGTGCCACCACCACCCGCACCACCACCTTCACGACGATGGCCAAATCGACCAAACCGCAGATCACCAGCACCCTTTATTTCAACGGCAATCGGACGTACGGCACGGCGATGCCAGTAACGGTGGCGTTCGACCCGGGAATTCCGAAAGAGGCCAGAGCGGATGTCCAGCGACGGTTGTTCGTAAAGACCAATCCGCCGCAGCCGGGCACCTGGTCGTGGCTTGAGGATGGAAGTCAGGTTTATTACCGGGCGCCTGATTTCTGGAAACCGGGTACCACCATCAGCGTCCGGGCCGGTCTGGAGGGTCTGCCGATCGGAAAGGATCGAGTCGGCGACGCCGAGCGGACCGCGACCTCCAAGATCGGACGACAGGTCTCGCTGGAGATCGACAACGCCACCAAGCAGATGACCGTGCTGCGCGACGGCAAGCAGGTCCGCCGGATCCCGGTCAGCCTGGGTAAGCCGAGCACGCCGAGTTCCAGCGGCAAGATGGTGATCATGGAGAAGCACGAGCGGGTCACCTTCGACACCCGGGGTGAGCCGGACGGCGGCTACGTGGTCGATGTCGACGACGCCCAGCGCTACACCTGGGGCGGCGAGTTCATCCACTCCGCCCCGTGGTCGGAGGGGGACCAGGGCAACACCAACGTCTCGCACGGTTGCGCGAACGTCTCCCCCACGGCGGCCGACTGGTTGATGGGGGTGACGCAGGTTGGTGACCTGGTCACCGTCAAGGGCACCGAGGTGGAGTTGCAGCCGGGCAACGGCTGGACCGCCTGGAACGTGAGCTGGGACGAGTTCGCCCGGGGCAGCGCCCTGCCGGTGCCGCCCGGGCTCAAGCCCGCACCGGTCGCCCCGGCGCACCCGGGCGCGGTGGCCGGCGGCTCGCCCGCCCCGGCGCCCTCGGTCAGCGGTCGCTGAGTCACCGTTCGCGGCAGGAACCGGGCCGGCCCGCCACCACGGCGGACCGGCCCGGTCGCCGCCTGACGACCGCTGGCGCAGCTGGGACCGCAGAGGCGGGGTCGCGGCCAGGAACGCCGCCGAGCGCCCTCCCGGCGATCGGCTCGGCGCCGTGGCTCCGGCCTTCACCCCAGGGGTACGCGGGCCACCCCGGGCCCGGTCAGGCTGCCCAGCCAGAGCTGGTCGCCGTGCTGACGTACCCCGGTGATCATGGAGTAGTTGCCGTTCGGACCGTGCAGCGTCCGGCGGACCGCGCCCGCGCCGTCGACCAGCGCGACCAGCCCGTAGCGGCGTGGTTGCGGCTGCATCGCTTCGGGCAGCAGAGCGGCGATCTGACGCAGCCGCGGATGGGGCAGCAACCGCTCGGCGATCGGCACCCGGGGGCTGGGCAGCGCGATCCAGTACGTCCCGTCACCCACCGCGGCGAGATTGTCCGGGTACGCGGGCAGGTCGGCGAGGACCCGCACCCCGCCGCTCAGCTCGACGCGCAGCAGGCGATGGGTGCTGGTCTCCACGAGCATCAGCGCCGACTCGTCCGGGGTCAGCGCGATCCCGTTGGGGAAGTACAACCCCTCGGTCACCACCTCGGTGCGGCCGCTGCCCGGATGGTGGGCCAGCACCCGACCGTTGGGGCGGTGCTCCAGCAGGTCCCGCTTCCAGTGTGAAACCGGGAACCGGTCGGAGCTGTCGGTGAAGTAGATGGTGCCGTCCCGGCCCACCGTCGCGTTGTTGGCCAGGTGCACCGGGGGTGCCGTTCCGGTGAGTGCGCGTACCGCGCCGTCCGGGGTGACCCGCAGCAGCCCGCGGTACGCGTCGCAGACCACCAGGGCCTCGCCGGACGGGTCCAGTTCGATGCCGAGCGGACGGCCGCCGGTCTCGGCCAGCAGTTCAGGTCGGGTGCCGGCCAGCGCGTCGACCGGCCACCACCAGAGCCGGCCGTTCTCGTCGCCACTGATCACCCGCCCGGCACCGTCGACCAGCACGTCCTCGGGGCCGACGGCGCCCGTGGGGAGGGGCAGCAACTCGGCCTCATCGAGCCGGCGGTCGGTGGGGGCCCACGCTCCGGCCAGCGCCGGAGGGCTGGTCGCCGGCTCGCGGACGGGACGGATCAGCCGGGGCGGCCGGGGCCGGGGGATCAGCATCGGCCTATTCTCCACCCCGGTCTCGACCGACCCCCGGGTTCCGCGCCCGCCCGGCGCGCCGCCCAGCCCCCTGACCCCACCCCGAGAGGGAGGTGGGAAGCCTCGGGGTATGCCCCTGGGCGTACCCGGAATCACTCCCTGGAGGGGCGAAAGTGTCGGTGGTGGGGGCTAGATTTCAGGGCATGGAAGAGCACAGCGACCGGCTCGACGTGCAGGTCAGCGTGGGTGACCAACTGGTCCTCATGCGGGTGGCCGGCGAGATCGACATCGCCACGGTGGCCGCGTTCCGGTCCGCGCTGTGGTCTGCGCCGGCCCGCCCGGTGCTTCAACTGGAGTTGTCCGGGCTGCGGCTGCTCTCCGCCGCTGGAGTGCGCACGCTGCTCGCCGCGCACCTGCGCGTGCGGGCCTGCGGTGGCGAGCTGGTCCTGGTCGACCCGAGCCCGGTGGTGGCGCGGGTGCTGCGCGTCAGCGGGCTGCACCGCGTGATGCCGATTCTGGAGCCGGCTTCGGTGATCGAGGCCGCGCGTCGCCCGGTGGTCGCGACCACCGACCTGCAACTGGCCGCCTGACCTCGGTCGACGAGGGCGGCCTCCACGGTCGTACCCGGGCGCGACGCGGGGTCGCCGGCGTGGGCCGGCGACCCCGACAATCGGTCAGCGCACGCCGAGCAGGTCGACGACGAAGACCAGGGTCTCGCCCGGCTTGATGACGCCGCCGGCGCCCCGGTCGCCGTAGCCCAGGTGCGGCGGGATGATCAGCCGGCGGCGACCGCCGACCCGCATGCCGGCGACGCCCTGGTCCCAGCCGGCGATGACCTGACCGCCGCCGAGCGGGAAGTCGAACGCCTGGCCCCGGTTCCAGGACGAGTCGAACTCGCCGCCGGTGGAGTGCGAGACGCCGACGTAGTGCACGCTGACCAGCTGGCCCGGCTCGGCCTGCGGGCCGTCGCCCACGGTGATGTCCTCGATCACGAGGTCGGCCGGCGGTGCACCCTCGATCGGACCAACCTCGGGCTTACCCGATTGGGCGCCTGCTGCCTGGTTCATGCGGGGATCTCCTGCCGTGTGGGTGATGTGTCCGGTCACCGTCGATCCTGCCGGATCACCCCTCACCGATGTGCGGCGGACCCGCAACCTGCTCCGCAGCCCCATCCGCCGGTCGTGCACCGACCGTCCCGGTGGCGTTCCGGCCCGGGCGGTGGGACGACGAGGTGGCGGGCGTCACCGGTGCTGGTGACGCCCGCCGAGGGGGTTGCGCGGTGTTCACCGGAGACAGGGCACCCGTCGGACGATCGGCAGCGTCGCCCACACCCGGCCGAGGCCCCAGGTGTCGCCGGCGTTGACGAGCGCCAGGACCGCCAGCACCGCTGCGTAGATCAGGTGGTCGTCCATGAAGGGGTTGTTCTCCGGAGGCAGGACGGCGGTCCACATCATGACCAGCAGCCCACCGGTTACGGCGGCGACCCGCATGCCGATGCCGAGCAGCAGGGCGACACCGATCCCGGCCAGGCCGGCCATGAAGAGCCAGTCCGCCCAGGCGGCACCGGCGATCCCGGTGTAGAGATCCTTGAACGGGCCGGTCACGCCGAAGGTCAGGAATCCCCTGGTGGGGCTACCCCCGTTGATCCAGGCGTTCTTCGACTCGGTGGCCATCCCGAGGCGAACATCTTGTCGATGAAGGCCCAGAGGAAGATCCAGCCGAGGCTCCGGCCCGGCGGCCCGGACGACCTCGGCCGGCTGATCGGCATCGTCAGTCGTGCCGACCTGCTGCGAGGGCCGCTCTCGCTCAGAACCTCAGCCGTTGCCGCTGGTGAGGACCAGATTGTCGTAGTGGTGCCCGACTTCGTTGGACCGCCCGATGCCGGCTCGGGCGTTCACCTAGGCTCGAAAAGGGCCGGCCGGCCTGGTTGACGGGCGGTGGCGCGGTGGTCGATGCGGAGGGCCTCGGTGGCTGAGGCGACGGTCGCGGTCCCACTGTGGGCCTGGGCGGCGGTCGGCGCGGTCATCGCGGTGATGCTCGCCGTGGATGTGCTCCTGCACCGGGACAACCACGTCATCGAGCTCCGCGAGGCGCTGTTGTGGAGCGCGGTCTGGATCGGCGCGGGCCTGCTGTTCGGGTTGGTCGTCTGGTGGGGTCTCGGCGGTGACCCGGCCATCGCGTACTTCTCCGGCTACCTGCTGGAGAAGGCGCTCTCGGTGGACAACGTGTTCGTCTTCGCGCTGCTCTTCGGCTACTTCCAGGTGCCGTCGGGCTACCAGCACAAGGTGCTGTTCTGGGGTGTCGTGGGCGCGCTCGTCTTCCGGCTGCTGTTCATCTTCGCCGGCGCCGAGCTGCTGGACCGGCTCACCTGGGCCGGGTTCGTGCTGGGCGGGTTCCTGGTCTGGACCGGTTGGCGGCTGGCGGTACGCGGGAAGCCGGACGTCGACCCGGAACGCAACGTCGCGGTCCGGCTGTTTCGGCGGTTGGTGCCCACCGACGCCCGCTACCACGGCGACCGGTTCACCGCCCGGGTGGGCGACCGGCGCGTGGCGACCTTGCTGCTGGTGGCGCTGGTCGCCATCGAGGCCACCGACGTGGTCTTCGCCATCGACTCGGTGGCGGCGATCCTCGCCATCACCACCAACACCTTCCTGGTCTGGACGGCCACCGCGTTCGCCGTGCTGGGGCTGCGAAGCCTCTACTTCTGCCTCGCCGGCCTGCTGCGGCACTTCGGCTACCTGCGGTACGGGCTCGCGCTGCTGCTGGCCTTCGCCGGGCTGAAGCTGATTCTCGCCGAGACGCCGGTGGGCAAGCTGCCGGTCTGGTTGACCCTGGCCGTGGTGGTGCTGACCCTGACGGTCTCCATCGGCGCCAGCACCCTGGTTGCCCGCCGCCGACCCGACGGCTGAGCCGCCGGGCCGCGCCGTGCCGCCGGGCCTGAACCGCCGGGCCGCGTCCCGACCGCCCGGCGGCGGCCGGGATCAGTCGACCAGCACCGGCCGGGACAGTTGGTCGGCGAGCAGGGTGGGCGCCTCGGCCAGGGACGGGCCGTACCAGGTGAGGTGTCGCCCGGAGAGCAGGGCGCACGGTACGCCGGGGAACGCCTCCGGTCCGTCGTCGGCGGTGAACCGGTACGGCTCGTCGGGCAGCACCACCAGGTCGGGCTCTCGTTCGCGCAGCTCGGTGAGGGTCGGGCGGGGATACCGCTCGGGGTGCTCGTCGTAGGTGTTCAGCACGCCGAGGCGGCGCAGCATGTCACCGGCGAACGTGTCGCCGCCGAGCACCACCCACGGCCGACGCCAGACCGGCACCACCGCGCGGCGGGTCGGCGTCAGCCGGGGCGGCGTGGCCCAGGCCCGCCGGGCGGCCCGCAACCAGGCCGGCTCCGTCGGCGCACCCAGTTCGGTCAGCAGCTCGCCCAGCTCGGTCAACGCGCCGGGAACGGTGCGCGGAAAGGTGACCCGGACCGGTACGCCAGCCGCCCGCAGCGCCTCCGCGTCGGCCCGGCGGTTCTCCTCCACGTTCAGCAGCACCAGGTCCGGCCGCAGCGCGTGCACCCGGTCCAGATCCGGGTACTTGCTGCCGCCGACCCGGGCCACGTCGAGACCGGCCGGGTGGCTGCACCAGTCGGTGGCCCCGACCAGCACTCCCGGCAGGGTCAGCGCCACCGCCTCGGTCAGTGACGGCACCAGCGACACCACCCGCACCCGCGTACCTCCGTTCGCCGCCCGTCCCCGGCACCGATCATGCCTCCCGGGCCGGCGTCGGGTCAGGGGCGGCCGGGCTCGATGCGAGCGGTCACGTCGAGGTGGGCGGGTTGGCAGTCGGTCGTCGCCGCGAATCGTCGGACCGCGGCGCGAACGTGCTCGCGTACGCCGGCGGCCGGCGCGTCGGCGGTGAGGTCCACCCGGATCCACACGTCGGGGCGCGGTGGCGTGCCGGTGAGGACCACCCGGGCCCGGCGTACCCCGGGGTTGCCGGTCAGGTCGCGCACCAGCGCGTCGGTGAGAACGTCGGCGGCCAGCCGGGTCCGGCCCGGCCGGCGTCCGGGGTGGCTCAGGATGCCGCGCAGTGTGCCGCCTGGGCCCCGCAGCTCCCGGGCCAGCAGGCGCTGCCCGGCCAGTGCGACCAGTGCCCCGGTGACCGCCGCGGCCAGGGTGCTCCACGGCGCCGCCCTCCGCCACCGGTCGACCAGGCCGGCGTTGAGCAGCACCGCCGCTGGGTCAGCCCCGGGCAGCGTGCCGAGGCTGGCCGCCAGCGCCGCCGCGCCGCCCGCCACCAGCAGCAGCAGCGCGATGATGGTCCACAGCAGTCGGTGCCCGGCGTTGGTCACGCCGGCCGCCGTCGAGGCAGCAGCCGGACGTCGATTCGGGCGGCGCGGGGCGCGGTGAGGCGGTGCAACTCCTGGTGCACAGCGAACTCGATCTCCGTCCGGGCCGCCGGGTCACCGCTCGCGTGGACCCGGGGACGCCACTGGCCGCCGCGCCGCCGAACCCGGACCCGGGCTCGGCGGACGCCCGGCACCGCGCTGGCGGCGTCGGCGAGCCGCCGCTCCACACAGCGCCGGCGCAGGTACCAGCCGTCGCGCTCGTCGGCGCGCAGGCGGACCGGTGTCCACCGGCGTAGCTGGGCGACGAGGATGGCCAGGCCCAGCAGGAGCGTCACACCGGCCACCGCCCGGACCGTGGGGTCGCCCCACCGGGTATTGCTCAGCGCGTCGAACCAGCCCGTGGTGTCGAGCGGCGTCGGGCGGTGCAGGGTGAGCAGCAACGCCTGGACGGCCACCGCCGCGCCGCCGAGAAGCAGCGCGGCGGCCAGCAGCAACGAGGCGACCCGGTTGGCGGTGCGCATCTCAGCCGTCCTCCGCTCGTGCGGCGCCGGCCCCGGGCCCGTCGACGCCGGGGACGAGCAGGTCGTCGACGGTGACAGTCACCACCGCCACGCTGAGCCCGGTCTGGGCGGCCACCCGGTCGGCGACCACCGCCCGGACCGTCTCGGCGATCGTCGGCACACTGTGCCCGTACCAGGTGATGAGGTGCAGGTCGAGTCCGACGGACCGGTCATCCAGGCGGACCGCCGCCGGGCGGACCACGGACACGCCCCGCACCAGGCTGGCGGCCTGCACCGCGATCCGCACGACGTCCGCCGCGTCGCCCGGACGACGCTCCGAACCGGTCGTCCCGGCGGCCAGTCCGGCGCTGGGGTTCGTCCCGGTGGACGGGCGGGTGGTCATCGGCGTCGCCGAGCGTCGGCGCGGCGGTCACCGAGACCGGTCACCGCGAGGTCGCCGTCGAGCACCCGGACGACCAGCCAGCCGAGCAGGCCGGCGAGCACGGCGAGAGCGGCCACGCCGACGCCGGCGAGCGCCCAGACCGCCACGGCGAGGAACCCGGCGAGGGAGCCGAACTGCTGTCGCGACATGGTCACCTCCGGGCCGGTCGGGTACCGGCGGTCGCTGGATACACCGGGCGGCCATCCCTGGAACGTCGATGCTGCTGTGATCCGGGTCACATCAGAAGTCGGTGGCCCATGATCGACCACCTAGACTCGGCCCGGCTCGACCGACCGGCGGATGGATCAGGCAGATGACGAGCATCGGGAGCGACGACCGCGGTTGGCTGCGGGCGATGCCCGCCGAGGCGGGGCGCGACGCGCTGTTCAGCCGCGCCGACCACCGGGTCCTGTCGGCGCGCCGGCTCAGTGATCTGGTCCAGGGCCGCCCATCCGGTGTCACCGGCAGCCAGTGGACCTCGGCGAGCCGCGCCAGCTTCGACTTCGTGGTCTACGCCGCCGACACCGGCCGTCCGGTCGTCGCCGTGGAGATCGGACCGGTGCCGTCCGCAGGCTCGGCGGAGCAGCGCGTGGAGCGACTCAAGGACGCGGTGAGCGCGGCCGCCGGCCTGCCCGTACTGCGGATCGGTTCGCCGACGTTGCGGGCCGCCGAGCACGGCCGCCGCCTGGTCGAGTACGTGATCGACGCGCGCGGCTACGCCGCGGGCGGGGCCACCGCCGCCGGCACCGAACCGGCGCCGGTGGGCTTCCGGGACATCCTGGGCCGGCTGCCGGACGGGCGTACCGGACCGGTCAACGACCTCGGCGCGCTGACCCGAGCGGCGGCGGTCGAGGCGTACGTGGCCGGGCAGGTGGCCGACCCGATCGTGCGAGGGCTGCACGTCCGCTGGGTGGACGGGCCGGCACAGGGGTGGAGTTGGGTGCAGGTACGCCCCGACGCCTGCCTCGTCGAGCAGGTCTCGGTGACCGAACAGCGTTTCTCCTGCGGCATCGACGCTGCCCGGCTGGCCGAGGATCTCGCCGCCGTCGCCGTGGGGGAACGACTGCGGGAGAATGCCGTCGCGGACCTGCTGCCGCGCGCCGAGTGGACCGCGCAGATCGCCGCGCTGAGCCAGCGCCGCCACGAACTGGTCGGCGGGTTCGCCTTCGACCACCTCTGCGCCGACTGACCGGCGTCCGTTTCACCTGCTGATCCCTGCTCCGCACCGGCTCCGTGTCGGGTCGCGGCAATTTCCTGTGCGTCAGTTGAACCTTCCCGGCCGCCGCCCCGTACTCCTGCGCGAATGAACAGGATCTCCCCATCCGCGTCCACCGGGCGCGGGAGACGGTGCGGAAAGGGCATCGTCGGCCATCGACGCATTACCGGGTAGGTCACGGTGGGTCCCCCGCCGCGGCGTGCCACCTCACATCCGTCGGTCCGCCGAGGGCAGAAATCCACTACCGGATCGAGAAGGAGAGCAATTCGATGCGCAGGTCCACTCGGGCGCGCCGGCCTTCCGGCAACGCGCGGAGCAAGCGTCTGCTGGCAGTTGTCGGCACGCTCGCGGTCTTCGGCGGAGTTGTCGCCGTGACTCAGATTTCGTCGGCCCAGGACCGGCGGACAAACAAGCCACGTCCGGCTTCCGGGCAGTGCGTGGAGCCGAGCCCGGGCGCGACCGCGCCGACTGGCGGCGGCTCGACCAGCCGGACCTGGCAGAACGGTCGGTGGGTGCGCAATCACTGGGGTGACGGACAGCAGTCGGTCCCCGAGTGCGAGGACGGCAAGGACGGCACGGTGGGCACCGGCACGGCCATCGCCTGCCCGGATGTGGCGGCCAAACTGCCGCAGGTGCCGAACCGGGCGCGGGCCGAGGTGGACCGCAACCTCGCCCAGTTGCAGACCCAGATCGCCGAGGCGGACCGCCGGCTGGCCGCCGAGGGCAACAAGGGCGAGGCGTTCATCCGCAGCGCGATCCTCCAGCCGCTGGCCGGCAAGCGCCGCGCCGTGCTGGACCGGATCACGACCGCCATCGACCGGGCCGGACCCCGGCCGCAGGGCCTCGCCCAGCTCGCCGAGTGCCAGGTGCAGCCCACCGGCAACACGGGCGGCAACAACGGCGGCGGGACCACGCCCACCACCACCCCCACCACCACCCCCGGTGGCGGGAACAACGGCGGCGGCAACAACGGCGGTGGCACTGCGCCCGGCGCCGGCCTCGGCGTGCTCGCCAACGACTGCGACGAGAGCCGGCTCCAGCCGCACGACGGTTTCCAGAACGGCAACCGCTGCGTGAGCACCGAGTTCGGTGAGGTCGGCGCGGCGGCCAACAACCCGTCGCTGCTGATCACCCAGTTCCCCGAGCAGATCGGCCAGAACCAGCCCTTCACCCTGCGGGTCAGCACCCGCAACCTGGTCCGGGACCGCTTCCTGGCCGCCGGCCAGGGTGGCTACTACGTGGAGAGCTCGCTGCTGAACGACCAGGGCCTGGTCCGCGGTCACTTCCACACCGCCTGCCGGATGCTGGACAGCCTGACCGCTCCGCCGGAGCCGCAGGAGGTGCCCGCGTTCTTCGTCGCGACCGAGGACGGCCGCGGTGGCGCCCAGGCCGACGAGGTGACGATCCAGATTCCGGGTCTGCCGGAGTCGGGTACCGCCCAGTGCTCCGTCTGGGCCGGTGACGGCTCGCACCGCCTGCCGATGATGGAGCGGGCCAACCAGACCCCCGCTTTCGACTCGGTGCGCATCGACGTCAACTGAGCTGACGTACCGACGGCGGCCGGCCACCCGGGGTGACAACCCGGGGTGGCCGGCCGCCGCCTCGTCACGGGTGCCCGGACAAACGGCGGGGCCCCGCCGTTTCCGGCGGGGCCTCGTCGTCGAGTCGCTTCAGCGGCTCTTGTACGCCTCGACCACCTCAACCGGGATCCGGCCCCGCTCGGAAATCTTGTAGCCGTTCTTGACGGCCCATTCCCGGATGGCTCGGTTCTGCTCCCGATCCATTCCCGCGCCGGTGGGTCGCCCCGGTCGCCGGACTGAACGGGCGCTCTCCACCGGACCGCGCCCGATCCGCCGACCCGCATTGATGTACGGATCGAGCGCCTTGCGCAGGACGCCGGCATTCTCGTCGGAGACATCGATCGTGTAGGCCACGCCGTCGAGACTGAACTCGACCGTCCGGTCGGCCTTCCCACCGTCGAGGTCGTCGGTCAGGACCGTGATTACTTTTCTCGCCATTGCCGATTACTCCCTGTGTGCGGCGGGATGTGTCCAAAGTCTGACCTATCACCCCGGTAATCCGCAACAATATGCCTTCCATTCATTCGGCGCGTCGCGATTCCGTTACCGAGCAAAACCGTGAATCGGTCTGAACGCGAGGGCTTCATTCCCCGAGGATGCCGCTGTGACCGGCGACGGCGGCGGCCTCGGCCCGGTTCGAGACCCGCAACTTTCGCAGCAACGCGGCGGTCATCCGTTTCACCGTCCGTTCGGAGACGTGCAGTTCTTCGGCGATGTCGACGGTGCTGCGGCCGGCGGCGATTGCCCGCAGCAGCCGCCGTTCCTCGCCGTCCAGGTCGACCGGGGAGGAGCGGTTGGGCCGCAGTATGGCGCGCAGCAGCTCGGCCGGGAGCACCGCCCAGCCGTCGAGGATGGCCAGCAGTGGGGGCAGCAACTCCTCCGGTTCGCTGGTCTTGGGCAGGAACCCCTCGGCACCGGCCCGCAGCGCCTCCACCGCCGATGCGGGCTCGGCGGAACCGGACATCGCGACCACCCGCACCCGTGGGGTGGTCCGCCGGATCGCGGCGACCGCCCGGATGCCACCGGGTGGCGGCATGTTCAGGTCGACCAGGGCCAGGTCGGGGCAGCAGTTGCTGACCACCGCCGCCGCCGCGGCGGCGTCGCCGGTCGAGGCGACCACCTCGGCGCGGCCGTCGGTGGTGATCGGGAGCAGCAACTCCAGGCCGCGGACGAAAAGAGGGTGATCGTCCACGACAACGAGTCGCAAGGTGGAGGCTCCCGGCATGTCTGGGCCGTTCCCCAGCGGGTACCGATCATGCGGGTTCGCACCAAACGAGGGGAGTCGGGTGGATGCGCGTACGGCACGGTTTGCGGGACCTGCTGCGAGGGTTGCGCCACATCGAGCCGACACCCGGTGAGAGGCGATCGCCGGAGGCCGAGTCGGAGTTGCTGCTGCGGGTGTTGTGCCACGAGTTCCGGACGCCGATCAGCACCCTGACCTCGCTGACCCGCGCGCTGGCCGACGAGCGTCGCGAGCTGACCAGTGACGACCGGCGGGCGATCATCGAGCTGGCCCGCGACCAGGCCGCCCACCTGCAGAGCCTGCTGCGCGACGCGACCGCCAGCACGGGCGTGCTGACGCTGAGCCCGCAGCCGGAGCCGGCCGTCGCGCTGGCGGGCATCCTGCGGGAGGCCGCCGCGCTGGTGCCGGTCGGCCGTCGGCGGGCGCGGGCCACCCGGCGGGCGGCCTCCTGCCCGGTGCCGGCCGGACGAACTCGACAGGTGCTGGTCAACCTGGTGCAGAACGCGTTGCGGCACGGGCCGCCGGACGGGCAGGTCGGGCTCTACGCCACCCTGCGCGGCCCTGGCCTGAGCATTCTGGTCACCGACGAGGGTCGGGTCGACGATGCGCTGCTGGTCGCGTTGCGGCGTCCGGCGCCAGCGGTCGGGATGTCCGGTCTGGGCCTGTGGATCGCGCGGCAGCTCGTCGCGACGGACGGGGGAGCGTTGCGGGCGCACCGGCTGCGACCCCGTGGAGTGGCGCTGGAGGTGCTGCTGCCGATGGCTCGCCCGCTGCGCTGACCCGGGCGGGACACCGGTTGGCCCGCTCGGGTCAGTGGGGCGGGAACGGCCTCGCTACCTGTTTCTGGTACCGAGGAGGTTGGATGTTCAGCCACGTCAAGGATCTGCAGTTCGAGGCCAAACCGGACGGCCCGGACGCGGCGTTCGCCCGCCGGTTGCAGGAGGTGCTGGGCGGCAAGTGGGGCGAGATGACCGTCGCCAACCAGTATCTCTTCCAGGGTTGGAACTGCCGGCTGCCCGGCAAGTACAAGGATCTGTTGCTCGATGTCGGCACCGAGGAGATGGGCCACGTCGAGATGATCGTCACGATGATCACCCGGCTGTTGGACAACGCGCCGCTGTCGCTGACCGAGGGGATCGCGGAGGACCCCGGAGGCGCGGCGACCTACGCCGGCGAGAACCCGGCGCACTTCATCCACGGCGGGGGTGGCGCCCTGCCCACCGACTCCAACGGGGTGCCCTGGAACGGCGCGTTCATCACCGCCAGCGGCAACCTGTTGGCCGATTTCCAGCTCAACGTCACCGCCGAGGCGCAGGGTCGGCTCCAGGTCGCCCGGTTGTTCCACATGACCGACGACCCGGGCGTCAAGCAGATGCTGCGCTTCCTGTTGGCCCGCGACACGATGCACCAGAACATGTGGCTGGCGGCGATCGAGCAGCTCAAGGAGGACGGGTTGGAGGAGATGCCGGTGCCGGAGGCGTTCCCGGACTCGGGCGAGCTCACCGAGGAGTACAGCTACACCTACCTGGGCTTCTCCTCGGGCACCGACGCCGCCCAGGGGCGCTGGGCGTCCGGGCCATCGCCGGACGGCAAGGGCGAGTTCCGGTACGACGACAACCCGCGGGCGAACGCGCCGGAGCCGGTGCTGCCCCCGGGTGACCCTCGCCTGTACGGCACCAACCCGGGGGTGGCCGGCTCGGTGGTGAACACGGTGAAGGGCAAGCTCGCCTGAGGTGTCTCGTCGGGTCGCCCGCCGGTCCCGGGCGACCCACCGGACCGGGTGGAAGAGTGGTCTGGGTCACAGGGCGGAACAAGGGGAACGCTTTGTTACTTGAGTGAGACACGCTCAACTCAACGCGATAGCAGGTGTTCGATGGCAACTCTTCCGGTACTTCCCCTGACCGACGCCGTGCTGCTGCCCGGCATGGTCATCCCGGTGACCCTCGACCCCACCACCCAGGCCGCGATCGACGCGGCGCGCGCGACCGGCGACCGCAAGCTGCTGGCCGTGCCGCGCATCGACGGCGAGTACGGGCCGGTCGGCGTGGTCGCCACCATCGAGAAGGTCGGCCGGCTGCCCGAGGGTGAGCCCGCCGCCGTCATCCGTGGCCTGTCCCGGGCCCGGATCGGCTCCGGCGTGCCCGGTCCCGGCGCCGCCCTCTGGGTCGAGGCGACCGAACTCGACGAACCCGCCTACGCCGGTCGGGCCCGGGAACTCGCCCGCGAGTACCGCGCCCTGGTGACCTCCGTGCTCCAGCAGCGGGGCGCCTGGCAGGTCATCGACGCGGTGGAGCGGATGACCGACCTTTCCGAACTGGCCGACTCGGCCGGTTACGCGCCCTGGCTGACGCTGGAGCAGAAGAACGAACTGCTGGCCGCGCCGGACGTCACCGCCCGGCTGGAGCTGCTGGTCGGCTGGGTGAAGGACTACCTGGCCGAGCAGGAGGTCACCGAGCAGATCAACAGCGATGTCCGCGAGGGGCTGGAGAAGTCCCAGCGCGAGTTCCTGCTGCGCCAGCAGCTGGCCGCGATCCGCAAGGAACTGGGCGAGGACGAGCCGGACGGCTCCGCCGACTACCGGTCCCGGGTGGAGTCCGCCGAGCTGCCGGAGAAGGTACGCGAGGCGGCCATGCGCGAGGTCGGCAAGCTGGAGCGGGCCAGTGACGCCTCCCCGGAGGCGGGCTGGATCCGTACCTGGCTGGACACCGTGCTCGAGATGCCGTGGGGCACGCGTACCGAGGACAACACCGACCTGGCCGCGGCCCGGGCGGTGCTCGACGCCGACCACGCCGGCCTGGCCGACGTGAAGGACCGCATCCTGGAGTACCTGGCGGTGCGCAACCGGCGCGCCGAGCGCAACCTCGGTGTGGTCGGCGGTCGTGGCTCCGGCGCGGTCCTCGCCCTCGCCGGTCCGCCCGGGGTGGGTAAGACCAGCCTCGGCGAGTCCGTGGCGCGGGCGCTCGGGCGTAACTTCGTCCGGGTCTCGCTCGGCGGCGTCCGCGACGAGGCGGAGATCCGCGGGCACCGGCGCACCTACGTGGGGGCGCTGCCCGGCCGAATCGTCCGCGCGTTGCGCGAGGCCGGTTCGATGAACCCGGTCGTGCTCCTCGACGAGGTGGACAAGCTGGCCGCCGGCTACGCCGGTGACCCGGCCGCCGCCCTGCTGGAGGTGCTCGACCCGGCCCAGAACCACACCTTCCGGGATCACTACCTGGAGGTCGACCTCGACCTGTCCGACGTGCTCTTCCTGGCCACCGCCAACGTGGTGGAGTCCATCCCCGGCCCCCTGCTGGACCGGATGGAGCTAGTCACCCTGGACGGGTACACCGAGGACGAGAAGGTCGCCATCGCCCGCGACCACCTGCTGCCCCGGCAGCGGGAGCGGGCCGGGCTGACCGCCGACGAGGTCGGCGTCGCCGACGAGGCTCTCGCGTTGATCGCGGGGGAGTACACCCGGGAGGCCGGTGTCCGGCAGCTCGAGCGTGCCCTGGCCAAGATCCTGCGCAAGGTGACGGTGACGCTGGCGACGGACCCGACGCCGGTACGCGTCGGCACCGACAACCTCGCCGGCTACCTGGGTCGGCCGAAGTTCACCCCGGAATCGGCCGAGCGCACCGCCGTACCCGGCGTGGCCACCGGCCTGGCCGTCACGGGCGCCGGTGGGGACGTGCTCTTCATCGAGGCGACCAGCATGGAGGGCGAGCCGGGGCTGACCCTGACCGGCCAGCTCGGTGACGTGATGAAGGAGTCGGCGCAGATCGCGCTCTCCTACCTGCGCTCCAACGGGCGGCGGCTCGGCATCGACCCGAACGCCCTCGCGGGACGCCGGATCCACGTCCACTTCCCGGCGGGCGCGGTGCCCAAGGACGGTCCGAGCGCCGGCATCACCATGGTCACGGCCCTGGCGTCGCTGGTCACCGGTCGCCCGGTCCGCCCCGAGTTCGGGATGACCGGTGAGGTGACGCTCTCCGGTCGGGTGCTGCCGATCGGTGGGGTGAAGCAGAAGCTGCTCGCCGCGCACCGGGCCGGCCTCACCGAGGTGATCATCCCGGCGCGCAACGAGCCCGACCTGGACGACCTGCCGACCGAGGTGCGCGAGGCGCTGACCGTGCACACCCTGGCCGACGTGGCCGACGTGCTCGCCCTGGCGCTGCGCCCGGCCGACGTGAAGACGCTGGACGGTCCGGCGCTCTTCGCGGTCTGACGCTCCGACCATCCGGGCCCCCGCCGTCTTCCGACGGCGGGGGCCCTTTCGGTACGCGCGGGAGGTCTACTGTCTCGTCTGCACCGTCAACCACCTCTCCGCCGCGAGGCGGGCCCCCTGGAGGAACTCCCGTGAACGTGGTGCTCTGGATCATTCAGATCCTGCTCGCCGCCGTCTTCGCCGGCGTCGGACTGGCCAAGCTGGGCCAGCCCAAGGAGAAGTTGCGCGACGTGATGCGGTGGGTGGACCCGGTCCCGCCGTCACAGGTCAAGGCGCTCGGCGCGGTCGAGCTGCTGGCCGCCGCCGGGCTCGTGCTGCCCGCCGCCACCGGCATCGCCACCGGGCTCACCCCGCTCGCCGCCGTCGGACTGGTCATCGTCATGATCGGCGGCATCCTGGTGCACCTGCGCGACCGCAAGCAGCAGACCACCCAGGAGGGGCGTCGCACCGAGATCCAGGGCGCGATCGCCTGCGCGGTGCTGCTCGTCCTCGCCGCCGTGGTGGCCTGGGGGCGCTTCGGCCCGTACGCCCTCTGATCCGCGTCGGCGACCGTCGTATCCGGCGGTCGCCGACGGGTGCCTCCACCCGCTTCCGGGCGGGGATCGGGCCCGCCCACGCGCGTCGTCAGCGACGACAATGCACTGTAGAGTCTGCCCGCTGCTCGACGCGGCACCCAACGGGGGAGAGGTATGGAACCGATCGTGAGCGCACCTGGTGCGGTACCGCCGGCAGTGCCACCACGGTCAGATCCAGCGGGTAGACGGTTGGGACGGCGGGTCCTCTTCGCTGGCGGCGCGGGCGCCGCGGTGGCGACGACGGTGGCCACCCTGGCCGGTGCCGAACAGACGGGATCGCCGCCCGTCGCGACTGTGCGGGAGGCCCCGCTCAGCCTGCGGGACCCCCGGGTCGGCTGCCGGCTCGACGGCAGTGACGAGTCGGCCAAGGTCACCACCGCGCTGAGCCTGCTGCCGGCCGCCGGCGGGGAGATCTTCCAGCCGGTGGGCGCACTCGGTCTCGGATCGGAGGTCCGCTTCCCGACGGGTGTGACCTGGACCGGCGAGAACATCGGCGCGTCGATCATCCAGCCAGCCCCGGGTTACACCGGTCGGCTGGTCTCGAGCGGTAAGTACAACCAGATCTCCAACGTGCACTTCTACGGCATGCGGACCTCCAACGTGCTGTTGACCGTCCGTGGCCCCCGGTCCACCTTCCACCACCTGCACTTCGGCAACTCAGGCAGCCACGCCATCGAGTTCCTCGGCAAGGACGCGGACACCAGCGCCCACGCCAACAAGATCACTGATATCAACATCGAGGACTGCCTCGGCGTGGGCATCCTCGTGAACAAGGTCGCGTACGACAACGAGTTCCTCAACGTCTGGGTCGGTGAGTGCCAGACCGGGATACGGCTGCTGGACAGCGCCTGCTTCTTCGACAATCTGCACGTCTGGGGTTGCCGGGGCAACGGCGTGGAGCTACGCGAACCCGCCCACCGGAACATCTTCCAGAACGTCTACCTGGAGTCGAACGGCACGAGTGGCACCGGCAGCGGCGCCGACCTGCGGCAGGTCTGGGGGACCCAGTTCATCGGCGGCCGGCTGTGGCGCAACGCGTCCAACGGCATCGAGGTCTCCTCGTCCGGACGTACCCGGATCATGGGGCTCGACATCCACGACAACGGCGCGAACGGAATCCTCGGCCGTGACGCCGACATGTGTCAGGTGATCGGCAACCAGTTCTACGACGACGCGACGCCCCGTCGCCAGGACCGACCGATCGTGACGGTCGGCAACAGCAACAACTGGATCGTCAACACCAACGTGATGCGGGCGTTCGACCACCGGTCCGGAGGCGCGTCGCTGGTCGGGGCCAACAACGTGGTCAGCGGAAACATCGGCTAGAACCGGTGGGGCGGCGGGCACTCTGGCGTCCCACCGCCGCCTCGCCGGGCAGTGGCGTCGGCGACCGTCGTACCCCGGCGGTCGCCGACGGCGTGCTCAGCGCTCGTCGCCCCCGCGGTCCCGGCGCACGGTGGCCTTGCGGCCCTTGATCGTGCTGGAGCGCAACCCGGAGATGACCTCGTCGGCCACCCCCAGCGGTACCTCCACCAGCGAGAACCGGTCGGCGATCTCGATCGAGCCGATGTCCCGGCCGCGGATGCCGGTCTCCCCGGTGATCGCGCCGACCAGATCCTGCGGGCGCACCCCGGCGCGGCGACCCAGGCCGACGAAGACCTGGACGGTGTTGCCGCCGCCGGAGCGTGGCCGACCCCCGCCCCGCCGGTCGCCGCCCCGACCACCGGTCTCCGGTCGGCCCTCGCGCGGCCCGCGCACCGGAACCTGCGGGATCTCCTCCTCGTCGTCGGAGCCCGGGGACGTCACCTCGTGGGCCAGCTTCACGGCGGCGAGGGCGACCTCCATCAGGTCGAACTCGTCGGTCAGCGTCTCCACGATGACCCGGAACGGGTCGAGGTCGTCCTCCAGCAGGCTCTCGCGCAGGGCCGCCTGGGTCAGCTCCAGCCGCCGGGTACGCATGTCGGCCACGGTGGGGATCTTGTCGATGGTGATCCGCTGGCCGGTCACCCGCTCGATGGTCTTGAGCATCCGGTGCTCACGCGGCTCGGCGAGGGTGATCGCCACGCCCTCGCGGCCGGCCCGACCCACCCGACCGATCCGGTGCACGTACGACTCCGGGGCGGACGGCACGTCGTAGTTGACGACGTGGGTCAGCTGCTCGACGTCCAGCCCACGGGCCGCCACGTCGGTGGCCACCAGCAGATCGGCGGTGCCCGCCCGCAGCCGGCCCATGACCCGGTCACGCTGCTCCTGGCTCATGCCGCCGTGCAGCGCCTCGGAGCGGTAGCCCCGACCGTTCATCGTCTCGGTCAACCGGTCGACCTCTTCCCGGCTGCGGCAGAACACGATCGCCGCGGTCGGGGACTCCACGTCCAACACCCGTCCCAGGGCGGCCGGCTTGTGCGCCCGGGTCACGATGTACGCGCTCTGCCGCACCCGGGGCGCCTCACCCGCGACCGGCTGCTCCCGGCCGATCTCGATCCGCACCGGTTCCCGCAGGTGCTGGCGGGCCATCCCGTCGATGCGCGACGGCATGGTGGCCGAGAAGAGCACCGTCTGACGCTGCGCCGGAGCGTGCTCCAAGATCGCCTCGATGTCCTCGGCGAAGCCCATGTCGAGCATCTCGTCGGCCTCGTCGAGCACCACCGTGGCCAACCCACCGAGGCGCAGGGTGCCCCGGGCGATGTGATCGAGAGCCCGCCCCGGGGTGGCCACCACCACGTCGACACCGCTGTCCAGCGCCCGCAGCTGCCGCCCGATCGGCTGCCCACCGTAGATCGGCAGCACCCGCGCGCCCAGGTCCTTGCCGTAGCGGTGGAACGCCTCGGAGACCTGCACCGCCAGCTCCCGGGTCGGCACCAGCACCAGCGCCACCGGGTCGCCGCCCTGGCGGTGGGCCGCCATGAGGTTCAGCAGGGGCAGCGCGAACGCAGCCGTCTTGCCGGTGCCGGTGGCCGCCTGACCCAGCAGGTCCCGACCCTCCAGCAGCGGTGGGATAGCCTCCCGCTGGATGGGGGTGGGCTCCTCGTACCCGAGGGCGGCGAGCGCGCGCAGCAGCTCGGCGCGCAGCCCGAGCTCGGTGAAGGCGCTCACCTCGTCGGTGCCGTCGGGGGTGCGGTCAATCGGTGCGTCGTGCTGTGCAGGTGCGGAACTCATGTGCCAAGCCTTTCATCACGCCGTCCGGGCCGTTGCGGCGACCGCCACAAGAGCTGTCCGCGAGCCCGTGCTGCGGCTGTTCCGCGAGCCCGGTGGCGGCCTCGATCAGCCGCTGGTGGTGAGGATGGCCAGCACCATGACCGCGGCGAGGGCCACGTCGAGCACCGCGCAGAACTCGGTGTAGCCGCGCGGCACCACCCGGCCGCGGCGGTGGTGCGCCACGTCCCAACCGGCGTGCGCCAACCACCCGAGCGCCACCAGCCAGTCGGCGGTGCGCCCGTCGGCCGCCACCGCGACCAGTGTCAGCGCGACCCAGCCGGCCAGACCGGCGAGTTGGGTGGCGAGCGCGCCCCGGCCGCCCAGCGTGCGGCGGGCCGCGCCGATCAGCAGGTAGCCGCCGGGTAGCACCAGCATGGTCCACGGGCTGAGCACGCTCGGGTCGACCCACATGTCCGCGGTCATCAGCAGCGCCAGCCCGGTCGGCCAGCGGTGGGCGAGGGCCACCACGGCCCGGTGTCGGCGTACCGGCGCCGACGCCTCGTGTCGGTGTCGGACCGCCACCAGCACCATCGCGGGAATCATCAGCAGGTGACCGCCGAGCAGCAGCGCGTCGGCATCGATCAGGCCGGCCCGGAACGGCACGAGCAGCAGCAGGAAGGGGACGTACATCGCGGCAGCCATCTCGCCGACCGCGTGCCAGCGGTGCGCCCGGTAGCGCATCCCCACCGTCATCCCGACGGTCATGTTCGTGGCCATCACCAGCGCGGCGACCTCCGGCCGGGTCAGCACGTCGCCGACGCCCAGCGCGGCGCCGGCCAGCTCCCACAACGGCCCGAGCAGCAGCATCCCGGCGATCATCGTCAGCGTCATCTCGCCGAGATGCCACAGCAGCCGCCGGGTGCTGCTGGGCGGTGCCGCGCTGGGCGGTGCCAGGTCCGGGGTCGCCGGCTCGTCGGTTGGCAGGGGCGTGAGTGACGGTACGGCGGTAGCGCTGTCCGCGTACATCTGGGTGTTGTCCATGCCTCGACCCTGCCGGTGTCCCCGGTGCGGCCGGCAGACCCGTTCGTCACCGGAAAACCGTGCGGACCGCACGGCCCGACCGTGACAGTTTGCCGGGGTGGACCGTGCGCCGGACGGTCCTAGGATCGGTGCGTGACGAGCGAGGCGGTGACCCCCCGGGTGGACCGCCGGCTGCGCCGCGCCCGGCAGGCGACGCTGGTGTCGCTGGCCACCGGCGTCTGGGCGAGCGTCCTGCTCCCGGCGGTCGGGCTGACCCGCGAGCCCGACCCGGGCCGGGTGACGCTCGGCGCGGTCGGCATCCTCGCCTTCGTGATCGCCCAGACCGTCGTCCTGTACGCGGCCGTGACGCCGTGGCTCGACCCGCGCTGGCGGCGTCGCGCCGAGCTGAGCCTGGTCGGGGCGGCGGTGCTGACCGTTCCGCTGGTGGGTCCGGTGGCGGCCGGCAGGTGGCCGACCTGGGCCTGGCTCGGTGCGGCACTGATCGGCATGACGCCGCTGCTGGTGCGCTGGCGGGCCGCGCTGGCGGTGGCGGCCGGTGTCCTGGCGGTGGCGGGCGCGGTGGCCTGGTGGACCGGCGGGTCCGTCCCGCGCCACCTCGCCGTGACCGGTGGGATCGGCGTGGCCGTCGCCGCCGTCAACGGGTTCCAGGTCTGGTTCTGGGGCCTGCTCGTGGAGGCCCGACAGGGCCAGGCCGCCCAGGCCCGGCTGGCCGCCGCCGAGGAGCGGCTGCGCTTCGCCCGTGACGTGCACGACGTGCTGGGGCACCGCCTCACGGTGATCGCGTTGAAGGCCGAACTCGCCGCCCGGCTCGCCCCGGTCGACCCGGAACGGGCCGGGCGGGAAGCCGCCGAGGTGCAACGCCTGGCCGCCGCCGCGCTGAGCGAGGTACGGGAGACCGTGCACGGCTACCGGGCCGTCGACCTCGACGAACAGCTCACCGCGGTGGTGCGGGTGCTGCGCTCCTGCGGGGTGCGGTGCACGGTCCTGCCGCCACCAGCGGACCTGCCGCAACGCGCCGCCATCGAACTGGCGGCGGTGCTGCGCGAGGCGAGCACCAACGTGCTGCGGCACAGCCGGGCCGACTGGTGCCGGATCCGCATCGATCGGGAGGGTGATGTGGCCAGGATGACGGTGGCCAACGACGGCGCCGACGACCGTGGCCCGGACGCGCACAGCCACGGCCTGCGCGGGCTGGCCGACCGGCTCGCCGCTGCCGGGGGCGAGTTGCGGGTACACCGGGAGGACGCGATCTTCACCCTCGAAGCCACCGTGCCGGCGCCGTCGTGATCCGCGTCCTGCTCGCCGACGACGAGGACCTGATCCGGGTAGCCGTCGCCGCGCTGCTCGGCCTGGAACCGGACATCGAGGTGGTGGCACACGCCGCCGACGGGCCGGCAGCCGTCACCGCGGCACTGGCGCACCGCCCGGACGTGGCCGTGGTGGACCTGGAGATGCCCGGCCTGGACGGCATCGCGGTAGCCGCCGAGCTGAGCCGGGTCCGACCCGACTGCGCGGTGGTCGTGCTGACCGGGCACGGTCGCCCCGGGCACCTGCGCCAGGCGTTGACCGCCGGGGCCCGAGGGTTCCTGCCCAAGGGCTCGCCGGGTTGGGCACTCGCCGACGTGATCCGCCGGGTGCACGCCGGAGGGCGCTACGTCGACCCGTCGCTGGCCGCCGACGCGTTGACCCTGCCCCCGTGTCCGCTGACCCCTCGGGAACTGGAGACGCTGCGGCTGGTCGAGGTCGGTGCCCCGGTCGCGGTGATCGCCCGTCGGGTGCACCTGTCCACCGGCACGGTGCGCAACCACCTCTCCGCCGCCGTGCAGAAGCTCGGCGTGGCCGACCGGGCCGAGGCCGTCCGCACCGCCCGGGACAACGGCTGGCTCTGACCGTCGGCGCGCCTCAGAACGACCCGGAGCGTGAATGGACGGACGCTGATCAATAAAGGCAGTCGAGTCCTCGCCTCCCACCCGGCTGCGAAGATGGACAAATGCCCAGGAAAGTCGCGGCGGGTCCGGTCGACCCGGTGCGTTCCAGTGCCGTCGAGCTGTTCTTCGACCTCGTCTTCATCTTCACCCTCGGCCGCTTGTCAGCGACCCTGGTCGAGGAGCCCAGCCTGCTCGCCGACGCGCAGGCCGTGATCTTCCTGCTCGCCTTCTGGTGGATCTGGTACAACACCAACCTGGCCACCGACAGCCTCGACTGCGAACGACCCACGGTGCAGATCCTGATCATCTGCGTGATGCTCGGCAGCCTGCTGATGTCCATCAACGTTCCGGACGCCTTCGGTGATCAGGGCTTCGTCTTCGTGAGCGCGTACCTCGGGATCCACCTCGGCCGTACCCTGGTCATGGCCCTCTACCTGCGCGGCACCCCGGCCTGGCGTCGGCCGGTGCGGGGAATCGCCTGGTATCTGCTGTCCGCGACGGTCTGGTTCGCCGGGGCGGCGGCCAGCGGCGGCGAAGCCCGGGTCCTGCTGTGGGCGTGCGCCCTGGCGATCGACTACTCGGGGCCGGTCCTGGGGTGGCCGGTGCCGTGGCTCGGCCGGGCGCGGGCCAACGAGTGGCACCTCTCGGGCGAACACCTCAACGAGCGGTACCGGCAGTTCATCATCCTGGCCCTCGGCGAGACGATTCTGGCCACCGGCAACTTCTACCGATTGTCGGCGCGGGACCTGGCGGACACCACCGCGTTTCTGCTCACCTTCTGGACGGTGGTCTTCCTCTGGTGGACCTACTTCTATCGCACCACGAGCAGCCTCGCCGTGAAGATCGACACCGCGGTGGACCCGTACCGGCTCAACCTGCGGGCGAGCTACACCCACCTGGTGATGGTGGCGGGCATCCTGCTCACCGGCATCGGAGGCGAGCTGATGCTGAAGGAGCCCGACGCGCAGCGGTCGGCCGGCAACGTCGTGGCGATCCTGGTCGGGCCGCTGACCTTCCTCATCGGGCGGATGATCTTCGAGATCTGGGTGTTCGGCCGCCTGACGAGGCACTGCCTCGCGGCCGTGGTGGCGTGCCTGATCCTGAGCCCGGTTGCGGCGCAACTCCCGCCGCTGGCGGTGGGCCTGCTGGGTGCGGCCACCATCACCGTCGTCGCCATCTTCGACCTGACCCACCGCGCCCGGATCGCGGGTGAGGTCAACCCGGTGTCGGGCGGGGCCACTTCCCGCCGCCACCCGGTCTGAACGTGTGGCTCGGTCCCGGTCTGCGGGGGGCGGCGGGACCGTCCGGCTAGCGTGGGCGCGTGCGTACGGTGGAGCTGGTCTGCTCGCCCGGACTGGAGGTCGCGGTCCGGGCGGTCTGGGGTCGGTTGGCCGCCGCCGGGTTGCCCAGCCTGGCCCGCAACATCCACCCCACCAACCAGCCGCACCTCACCCTCGCCGCCGTCGACGAGTTCCCGCCGGGGGTCGAGCACCGCCTGGCCGACCTGTTCGACGCCGCGCTGCCGGTGCCGGTGACGCTCGACCGGGTCGTCGTCCTCGACGGCAGCGCCCCACTGGTCTGGCTCGTCCGACCCACCCCGGCGCTGACCGCGCTGCACGCCGCCGTCTGGGACGTGCTCGCCGAGGCCGACGGACACCGCCCGTGGCACGCGCCCGACGCGTGGGTGCCGCACCTGAGCCTGGCCCTGCGGTTCCGCACCGCGGACCTGCGGCTGGCTCGTGCCGTCGCCGGTGGGCAGCGCCCGACGGGCGACTTCGACGCCGCCCGCAGCTACGACGGCACGGACCGGACGGTGACCCCGTTGACCCGCCACACCGGGCGCCGTCGCGGCGTCAGTCGCTGCCCCCCTTAGCCGAGGCGGCCGTCGGGGCGTGTCGCCCCGACGGCCGCCGGCCCGATCGTGGTCAGTTGTCGCGCGGCTGCGCGATCTCCTGCCTGGTGAACGAGATGCCCGTAGCTGCCGCGGCCCGGGTGGCGAGCGAGGCAGCCGACTCGTCGGTGTCGTAGAGCCGAACCGAACCGTTGGCGGTACGGCTCACGAACCCGAGTCGGATGCCACTGGAGTTCTGGAAGACGAATGCCGTCGGGTCGGTCGGATAGGTCTCGTCCGGTACCGTCGCCGTGGCCCAGTTGCCCCACGCGGTCGAGCCCGCGGCGGTCTGTCGGCTGTGCTGGATGGTGTTGTCGGACGTCCGGGTGAACACCGAGATGCGGCCGGTGTTGGGGCTCAGGACGGCGGTCGGGGAGCCGACCGGCGTGATGCCGCTGTCTCCCACCGCGTTCCAGGTGCCCGGCCAGGTGCCGTCGATGTTCTGCAACTGGCTCTTGACCGCGCCGTCGGTGTGTCGGGCGAACACCATCAGGCGACGGCCGGGCAGTGTCACCGCGCTCGGCGTGTCCACGAAGCCCGCGCCACCCAGCCCCGCCCAGGCGGAGGTCAGCGCGCCACCCTTGTACGTGGCAGCCTGCAGGGTGCCGGCCGCGTTGGCCACCAGGAGTGTGGCCGTGCCGTCCGCGCCCGGCACGGCGACCGGCGTACCGGTCAGGCCGGCGCCACCGAGCGGCGTCCACGGAAGCAGATCTCCGGCCGTGCCGTCCTGCCGGCGGTTCCACAGTGCGCCCTCGGCGTCCAGGGCGAACACCGCGCGGGTGTCGTCGGAGAGCCGGACGGCGGTCGGCTCCGAGCGCATCGCCCCGCCGAGGGCGAGCCACGGGTTCCAGTCCGGCATGGCCGGCGTCTTCTGGGTCAACGAACCCACGTTGCTGGTGGTCTCGTGGGCAACGATGGTGACCCGGCTCTGGGCGTCCGAGACCAGCGACGGCTTACCGGTGTACGCCTCGGTGCCGGGCACCGGTGACCACTGGATCGAAAACAGTGAGTCCGGGTTCGCGCGTCCGTGCCGCAGCTGACCGATGTTGTCGGTGTAGGCGATCTCGAGGCTGCCGAGCGCGGTGCCGGCGGCCGGAGCCTGCACGATCGCCAACGGAGCGTTCTGTTGCACCGGAGCGGCGGGCAGCGCGGGGCTGGTGATCGCCCCCTGCCGACAGGTGTTGGTGGTGGTGAAGACGTTCGGGAAGCCGGCCCAGCCCGTGCCGATCTGGTCGGCGGTCAGCGCCCAGGACAGGTTGTCCTCGCGGAAGCGGTACTGGAACAGGTCGCCGTCGGTCTGGATGCCGAAGAGCGTGTCGCCGCCGGCGGAGAAGAGTCCCTTGGTGAATGCCTGCCAGCCGCTCGAACCAACCAGGCGGTCACGGAGGAGCCACCGCTGGCTCGCCGGGTCGAAGCGGTGTCGGTAAAGCTTGCCATCGGACGCTCGGGCATAGAGGGTGCCGGGGGCGCCGGCCACGATCAGGTTGTACCGGTCCCATCCGGTGTCGATGACGCGCCCGTTGATGGTCCACGTCCGCGTCGGCTCGTCGAACCGGTACCAGCGCAGTTTGCCCTGGGCGTCGACGGCGTAGAAGTCGCCGATCTGGTCCACAGTGATCTTGTCACGGAAACTGGCCGTCGCGTAGTTCGTGAAGCTCGTACTGATGATCCAGCTCTGCTTACCGTCGACGGTTTCCCAGACGCTGCCCGTCCATCGGTAGCGGTTGAGCCCGGTCGAGTTGATGCCGTAGACCCGCCCGTCGGGCCCGCCCAGCAATCGGCCGAACGTCTGCCAGCCACTCGGTCCGATGGTGGTGGCGGCGGTGAAGACGCCGCCGTCCCGACCCGGGGTGCTGTACTGGCGGCGGACGACCGTGCCGGTCGTGGTCGAGTTGAGGAACGCCGCCGCTCCGGTGCAGCTGAAGGCGTCGGTGGCCGCCTGCGCGGGAGACGCCGGCAGCGGCGCCACGAGGCCGGCAGCGCCGATGAGCGCCGCGGCGGCCAACGCCAGCGATCGACGCCGAGAAGGCGTCCGTGGTGTGGATTCTTTGGTCAACTGGGACACGTTTGTGTCATCCTCCCCCGAGAATAAATAAAACGACCGTAGTGAATCAGCCGCCGTGCAGTTCCCGGCAAATTCACAATGAACGTACGGTGCTCGGCGCGTAATTCATCCGCCACGGTCGCGGCCCATCATGCACGACCACGGGTCGCCTGCCAAGCGCGGGAGCGCGGTCCGGATCGTGGGCTCCGGGAGCATCCACGATGGACGGCCGGGAGGGGGTCGGAGCAAGCAGTAAACGGACTTAAGCCTTCAAATGCCCGGAGTCTTGACGGAAAGTAATCGTCCCAGGTCGTAGCGCTAATGAGCCAGTCCGTCTCCACTGTGGCTTGACAGCCGATTGGGCGTGCTGCAACCTACAGCGGCATATCGACAAGTAGCAGCACACGGGGGTGTGAAGCTGTGACCGCGAACCTGGCGGCATTTTGCCGTGCCGAGGCGATACCGAATTTGTTGGGCGAACCGTTCCGACGTGACTTCCGCCCACCCGATCTGCCTCTTCGTTTCTCCTGACATTTCCGTCGACCGATGGGTTGACGCCGCACCGCCGCACCGCCGTGCCCGTGCAGGAAACGGCGCTCACACCCGGGTTCGTGACCGTCGCCGGTCGCGCGGCCCTGCTCGCCTCTCTCCGCCTCTCAGCCCGTCCTCGATCCAGGGGTGACCATGTCCTTCAGCATTCGGCGTCTGCCCGACCCGCGCGGTCGGCTGACCGATCTGCGTGGTCGGTTACCCCGGCAACGCTCGGTGTTCGGCTCCGGCACCACCCGGTCCGTCCTGGCGGCCGCCCTGGCCGGCGTGCTGATGCTCAACCTGGGCGGCAGCGGGGTGACCGCGCTGCCGGCGGGCGGTGCCCGGGACCGCGACGGTGCCACCTCCACCGTCCAGGGCGGCGGCAAGAAGCCGACCCAGGCATGGGGCTCGGCGGCGGGCAGGGCGCACGTGACGTCCGGACGCCCCAACCGTGACCTGCCGAAGTCGCTGCGCGGGCAGTACCCGCTGCACAAGCTCCCCGACAAGGCCGCCCCGGGGCGCAACAAGGCGTCCGTGGCGACCGCACCCGTCGACGATGCCCGCGGCTTCGACAAGCGGACCAGCCGGGAACGGCCGGCCGAGCGCGACGTCAACCAGCGGGTGTTCGACAACGCCGACGGCACCCAGACCACCGAGTTCTCCTCCGCCCCGATCAACTACCGCAAGCCGGACGGCACCTGGGCACCCATCGACCACGCCCTGGTACCGAACGCCGACGGGTGGGGGACCGCCGCCGACTCGGTCGGTCTGCACCTCGCCGGCAACGGCGCCGCGAGTCAGTTGGCCCGGCTGAGCTTCGACGTCGACACCGAGTTCGGGTTCGGTCTGGCCGAGGCGTCCAACGCGCCGGGCCGGGTGGACGGCAACGCCGTCACCTACCCCGGCGTACGCCCCGACGTCGACCTGCGCCTGGAGCCTCGGGCCGGTGGCGTGAAGGAAACCCTGGTCCTGCACTCGGCCAAGGCGCCCGCGTCGTACGTGTTCCCGTTGAGCCTGCGCAACCTCACCGCGAAGCTGGTCGACGGTCAGGTGGTCCTCAGTGACCGGGACGGGCGCCAACGCGGGGTCATCCCGGCGGGCTACATGGTGGACGCAGGCTCCGGCACGGCCGGTCCCGCCACCTCCACCAAGGTCGCGTACGAGCTGGTCACCACCGGTGGGCAGACGGCGCTGAAGGTCACCCCCGACCGGGCCTGGCTGACCGACCCGGCCCGGCGGTACCCGGTCGAGGTCGACCCGACCGTCGGCCCGCCGGTCGCTGCGATCAACGCCGACAGCAGCATGTACGTGCACGGCAGCAGCTCCACGTCGGGCAGCAGCGAGTTGCTCGTCGGTCGCTCCGGCGGGTCCAACGCGGCGGCCTACCTCAAGTTCGGCAACCTGGTCAGCCGACTCCAGAACCACACCATCCACGGGGCGGCGCTCTCGGCGGTCAACTTCGACGCGGCCTCCTGCAAGGCACGCGCGGTCACCGTCCACCCGGTCACCGGGTCGTGGTCGGCCGGCACCGGCTACTCGTACCCGGGGCCGTCGGTGGGTAGCGCGCTGGTCAGCCGCTCGTTCGCCCACGGGTACGTCGCTCTCGGCCAGTCCCAGTCCGCGTGCCCGGCCGCCGGGGAGATGTTCGACCTCGGCGCCGGCGGCCGCAACCTCGTGCAGCGCTGGGTCAACGGCCAGCAGGCCAACAACGGTCTCTCGCTGCGCGCGTCCACCACCGATACCTCGGCGTGGAAGAAGTTCGCCGGTACCGGCACGGCCAACCCGCCGGCGCTCTACGTCACGCACAGCCCGTACAACGCCGGGTACGCGATCCCGAAGCCCACCCCGGAGCCGGCCGTCCTGCGTAACCAGGACGGCAAGGTGAAGGTGACCGTCACCAACCTCGGCGCCGAGGCCTGGACGCCGGCCAACTACTACCTCGCCTACCGGGTCTACAACGCGCAGACCGGCGCCGCGGTGACCCAGCAGCGGGCGGCCAACCTCCCGTCCACCCTGGCCCGTGGCGCGAAGGTCACCCTCGACGCGACCGTCAAACGGTTGGAGCCGGGTTCCTACTTCCTCGACTTCACCATGGTGCGTACCGGTGGAGCGGTCTTCACCGACCACCAGGTGCCACCCGGTCGGATCGTGCTCCAGGTCTTCGACGTTCCGCCGGTGGTGCAGGAGCTCTACCCACAGAACGGTTACCAGGCGCCGACGCTCACCCCGTTGCTCTGGGCCCGGGCCGTGGACACCGACGCCGCACCCGGCGCCACCCTGTCCTTCAAGTTCGAGATCTGCGACCGCACCGACGCCGGTGCGGCGACCAACTGCACCAACTCCGGCTACCAGGCCAAGCAGTCCTGGGTGGTGCCCGCCGGCCGGATGTTCTGGGGCAAGAGCTACCTGTGGCGCTCCTTCGTCAAGGACAGCGCCAACGAGGTCATCTCGCCGTACTCGACCATGCTCAGCTCGGTGCCACAACCGGACCTGCTGTCCCGGATCGCCACCTCGCCCAACGCCGAGCAGGGCCGCGAGTTCGACGCTCAGACCGGCAACTTCGCCACCTCCGCCGTGGACGCCACCGTGGTGACCGTCGGGCCGGAACTGAACCTGGTCCGCACCTACAACAGCCTCGACCCCCGGACGACCGGCGTCTTCGGCGCCGGCTGGTCCAGCCGGTACGACATGACGCTGGTCCCCGACAACGACGGCACCGGCAACGTGGTGGTCCGCTACCCGGACGGTCAGGAGGTGCGGTTCGGCAAGAACCCGGACGGCACGTACGCGCCGCCGCCGGGCCGGGTCGCGAAGCTCACCGTCGACAGCAGCAACTGGAAGCTGGTCGACCGTTCCGGCAGCACCTACCAGTTCTCCCTGCTCAACAAACTCCAGAAGATCACCGACAACTCCGGGCACTCGGTCAACCTGACCCTCGACCCGATGACCGGCAAGCTCGCCCGGGCCCAGGTCGCCAACAGCCAGACCAACACGGCCGGCCGTTCGCTGACCTTCACGTGGAACGGCAACCACATCGCCACGGTCAGCACCGACCAGGTCAACGGCGCGAAGCTGACCTGGAACTACACCTACAACGGTGATCTACTGACCAAGGTCTGCGGCCCGGAGTCCGCCTGCACCAACTACGACTACGCGGCCGGTTCGCACTACCGCACCGCCGTTCTCGACGCCAAGCCCGACTCGTACTACCACCTTGGCGAGGCCGAGGGCACCGGCGCGGCCAGCGACGTGGCGATCAACCTGGGCAAGGACGCCGGCACGTACCGCAACAACGTCACCCTGGGCCAGCCCGGCGTGCTGGAGGGCACCAGCGGCACGGCCGCCGCCTTCAACGGCACCTCGGCCTACCTCGAACTGCCCAAGGGCCTGGTCAAGAAGAGCCGCGACATCTCCGTCGAGCTGTGGTTCAAGATCGGCCTGACCCAGACCGGTGGCCCGCTCATCGGCTACCAGGACAAGGCCGTCGGTACCGCCGCCACCAGCGGCGTCCCGCTGCTCTACACCGGCACCGACGGCAAGCTGCGCGGCCAGTTCGCCACCGGCACGATCGCACCGATCACCTCGGGCATCACGGTCAACGACAACAAGTGGCACCACGTGGTGCTCTCCGCGATGGCCAACACCCAGACCATGTACCTCGACGGGGTCAAGGTCGGTGACCTGGCGGGGCAGCCGATCGAGCACTCGCTGCTGACCTTCAACCAGGTCGGCCTCGCGTCGGCGACCGCACCCAGTTCGTGGCCGGCCTGGGGCGGCACCGCCCAGCGCTACTTCGCCGGCACGATCGACGAGGTCGCCGTCTACTCGCGACCGATCGGCCCGGACACGGCCAAGGCGCACTTCCAGTACGCGAAGCCGGCCGCCCAGCAGCTGACCCGGGTCACCCTGCCCAGCGGCCGGGTCGCCACCGAGGTCGAGTACGACACCGCCACCGACCGGGTCAAGGAGTACACCGACGACAACGGCGGCACCTGGAAGGTGGGCCAGCCCACGGTCTACGGCGGCGACACCGACCTGCGGCGCAGCGTCCAGGTCCTCGACCCGGCCAACCGCCCCTACCTGTACGAGTACGACGCGCTCGCCGGTCAGCTGCTGCGCTCCGGCACCCCGCTCGGACTGGAGACCCGCGAGGAGGACCGACCCGGGCAGACCAGCCCGCCGCCGAGCCCGCCGCCGACGGAGGTCTGCACCCAGCCCGACCCGAACGACCCCGCCTTCTGCACCGTCATCCCCGGCGACGCCGGTGGGCCGATCTTCGTGCGCCACCCGTTGGACGGCATGGCCATCCGCTCCTTCTCCTACAACGAGGACGGTCAGCAGAGCAAGGTCACCAATGAGAACGGTGACACGGTGGAGATGACGTACGACAGCAAGGGTCGTCTCGCCACCCGCAAGAGTTGCCGTACGCCGACGCAGTGCTTCACGAACTACTACACCTACTCGACCACCATCACCGACCCGTTCGATCCCCGGGTCGACCTGGCCGTCGAGCAGCGCGACGGCCGCTCCAGCGGTCCGACCGACACCAACTACCGGACCACCTTCTCGTACCACCGCACGGGTCAGCTGCTCAGCCAGACCAACCCCGACGGCAGCACGGTCAGCCACACCTACACCACCGGCGCCGAGGCCGGCATCAACGGCATCTCGCCGTCCGGGTTGTTGGCCAGCAGCACCGACGGGCGCGGCAAGGTGACGCGGTACGCGTACTACACCAACGGTGACCTGTACAAGGTGACCGAGCCGTCCGGGCTGGTGACCGAGTACACCTACGACGCGCTCGGCCGTCGGATCAGCGAGAAGGTCACCTCCGACACCTATCCCTCGGGTGTCACCACCACGATCACCTACGACGCGCACTCACGGGTCGCCACCGTCACCGGCCCGGTCACCACCGACGCGGTCTCCGCTAAGCAGCACCAGAGCCGGACGGTCAACGAGTACGACGCCGACGGCAACCCGACCAAGGTCACCGTCTCCGACCTGCTCGGCGGTGATCCCGAGCGGGTCACCAGCACCGATTACGACGACGAGGGCCGGCCGGTCCGGGTCGTCGACCCGGAGGGCAACGAGACCAGCTACGGCTACGACCGGTTCGGCAACAAGACGACTATGACCGACGCCAACGGCAACCGCTACGACTGGGCGTACACCGCGCAGAACAAGGTGGCCGAGGTGCGGCTGCGGGACTGGCGCAGCGACCCGGCCGGTACCCCCGGCCCCGGGACCGGTGACTACCTGGTCCTGCACTCCTACTCGTACGACTTCGCCGGTCGGCTGGCCAGCGACACCGACGCGATGGGCCGGCGGCTGGAGTACCAGTACTACCGCGACGACCTGCTCCACAAGATCACCCTGAAGGACTTCCGCAATCCCGACGGCACGAAGCGGGACTACGTCGTCGAGGAGAACACCTACGACGGCGCCGGCAACGTGACCCGCAAGGTCGGCGCCAACGGCACCCAGATCACCGACCACACGCCGGACAAGACCGGCAAGGTGAAGAGCACCGTGCTGGACCCGACCGGGGTGCGCCGCACCAACAGCTTCACCTACGACCTCAACGGCAACGTCACTCAGACCGTCCGGACCGGCAACCCGTCGAACCTGAACTGGGAGGTACTGGCCACCTCCGAAGTCGTCGACTACACCTACGACGACGCCGGCAACGTCCTCACCGAGAAGGTCACCGCCGGCAGCGCCACCCGGGTGACCAGCTACACGTACGACAAGCGCGGTCTGCGCACCTCGGTCACCGACCCGCGCGGCAACGTCAGCGGCGCCGACAAGGCGACGTACACCAGCACCTTCCGCTATGACGAGCTGGGCCGCCAGATTGGGCAGAGCGGCCCGACCGTCCTCGCCGAGAGCGACGGCACCGCGGCCGTACCCACCAACCCGACCAGCACGGTCGGCTACAACACCTTCGGTGAGCAGGTCGCGGTCAAGGACCCGCTCGGCCGGGTTTCCACCTCCGAGTACGACAAGCTCGGCCGGGTGGTGCGTAGCCTCGCGCCGACGTACCAGGCACCCGGGGTGACCCAGCCGGTCACCCCGGAGCACAAGCGCCGCTACGACGCCCTGGGCAACGTGCTCGAGGAGACCGACCCGGCGGGCACCACCAGCTACACCTACGACCAGCTCAACCGGTTGACCGTCCGGGACGAACCGTCGAAGACCAACGACGACCGGGCGCTCACCCGCTACACCTACACCCGCACCGGTGAGGTCCTCTCGGTCACCGGCCCGACCGGCGCCCGGGTCGAGTCGACCTACGACGACCTCGACCGGCAGGTCACCCAGACCATCGTCGAGCGTCGGCCGACCACCCGCAACCTGGTCAGCAAGCTCGCCTACGACGACGCGGGCAACCTGACCTCGACGGCGTCCCCGACCGGGGCGACCACGGTCAACACCTTCAACGGGGCCGGCGACATCACCCGCAGCACCGCGCCGACCGGCGAGGCCACGATCTTCGGCTACGACTTCGCCGGCCGCCAGGTCCGGGTCTCCGACGGCCTCGGCCGCACCACCCGGATCGGGTACGACCAGTTCGGCAACCGGGTCAGCACCCTCAATCTCAAGGCTGACGGCACGGTCCTGCGCACCCAGAGCTACGGCTACGACGTGGCCGGCAACATGACCTCGTCGAAGGACCCCTACAACACCGTCACCACCTACGAGTACGACGCGGCGGACCAACTCGTCAAGCAGGTCGAGCCGACCGACGCCGACCCGATCACCACCACGTTCGGGTACGACGCCGCCGGTAACCGGACCCGCTACACCGACGGCCGCAACAACTCCACCATCTACACGTACAACACGTTGGGTCTGCCGGAGTCGGCGATCGAGCCGTCCACGGCGAGCCACCCGGCCGCCGCGGACCGAACCTGGACCGTCGCGTACGACGCCGACGGCAACGCGGTGCGACTCAGCGCCCCGGGTGGGGTGAGCCGCACGCGAACCTACGACGCGGCCGGTCGACTGACCGTGGAGACCGGTTCCGGGGGTGACACCCCGACCGCGACCCGGACCCTGGACTACGACCAGGACGGCCGGTTGACCAGCGTCAACGCCCCCGGTGGCAGCAACACCTACAGCTGGAACGACCGGGGTGGGCTGCTGTCCACCGCCGGCCCGTCCGGCACGGCGAGCTTCGACTACAACGACGACGGCCGGGTGACCAGCCGCACCGACCTGACCGGCACGGCCACCTTCGGCTACGTCAAGGGTCGCCTCGACACGCTCACCGACAGCATCACCGGCCAGCAGCAGAAGCTGGACTACGACGCCGCCGGTGACGTCAAGACCGTCGACTACGGCGCCGGCCGCGTCCGCACCTTCGGGTACGACGACTACGGGCGGGTCGCCAGTGACGTGCTCCGCAACGCGGCTGGCCAGACGGTCGCCTCGGTCACCTACGGCTTCGACCTCAACGGCCACCTCACCAGTAAGAACACCACCGGCACCGCCGGCGCCGGCGCCAACACCTACGACTACGACAAGGCCGGCCGGCTGATCTCCTGGATCAGCCCGGCCGGGACCGTCACGTACGCCTGGGACGCCAGCGGCAACCGGGTCCAGGCCGGGTCCAAGACCGCGACCTTCGACGAACGCAACCGGCTGCTCTCCGACGGCGACTACACCTACGCGTACACGCCACGGGGCACCCTGCGGACCCGCACCAGCTCGGGCCTGGCCGAACAGTTCTCGTTCGACGCCTTCGACCGGCTCACCGGGGCGCAGGACCAGACCTACACCTACGACGGCCTGGACCGGTTGGCGTCTCGCACCGGCAACTCGTTCGTCTACGCCGGTCTGGGCGACGAGGTGGTGCACGACGGGGTCGAGTACTACGGCCGCGGCCCGAACGACGAGCTGCTCGCCACCGCCCAGGCCGCCAACAAGCGGCTGTCGCTGACCGACGCCCACGGCGACGTGGTGGCGGCCATCAATCCGGCCGACACCCAACTGTCCACGCTGAACGACTCCACCGCGTACGACCCGTTCGGCAAGAAGGTGACCAGCACCGGCAGCACCGGCCGGCTGGGCTTCCAGGGCGACTGGACCGACCCGGACACTGGGCAGGTCGACATGGGCGCCCGCTGGTACCAGCCCGGCACCGGCACGTTCACCTCGCGGGACAGCGTCAACTACACCTCCGGCGACTCGATCCTGGCCAACCGCTACACCTACGGTGCTGGCGCCCCGCTGGACTTCGACGACCCGGACGGCCACTGGCCGCGCTGGGTGAAGCGGGCCGCGAGTGCGGTGAGCAACACCGTCTCCCACGTCGTCAGTGGCGCAAGCACGGCGTTCAACTACGCCAGGAACTTCGTGTCCACCGCCGTTCACTACGCCTGGTCCGGTATCAAGGCGGTCGGCCGGGTGATCTCCGAAAGCGCGAAGTGGATCGCCAACAAGGCCGTGAACGCGGTCAAGACCGTCGGCAACGCACTCCGGAGCGGGTACAACCAGCTGGCCCGCGCCGCCGACTGGGCGAAACAACAGGCCAAGGTCGTCGCCCAACGCATCCATCAGGCGAAGGTCGCGGTGACCGCCGCCGCGAAGTCGGCCATCAAACAAGCGGTCAAGTTCACCAAGCTGCCGGTGATCCAGGCCCTGACAAAGCCGCTCATGGCGCTCGGCAAGGTGGTGTCCACCGGATTCAAGATGGCGGCGAGCGTCGTCGCGGTCACCACAATGGCCATCCAGGACCCACAGAAGTTCAAACAGAACCTTTGGCTGGCGGCCGCACAGAAGTTGGCGCCGCTCGTCGAGGGCGCCGAGAAGATGTGGGACAAGGCGACCCAGTTCGTCGAGGATCACGCCGCCGAAATCGCCGGCTTCGCCGTCGGTGCCGTCGTCGGCCTGGGCTGCGGCGCGGCCATCGGCTGGACCGGTGTCGGAGCGGTGGCCTGCGGGGCGCTCGCCGGCGCGGTCGGCTCGGCGGTCACCGGTTACATGAACGGCAAGCGCGGCTGGGACCTCGCCGGCACCACTGCCATGGGCGGTCTGTTCGGTGCTGCTGGCGGTGCGCTCGGCTCCATCGCGGGCCAGGCGCTGGGTGCCGGTATCCGTGGGCTAAGCGGGGGTCTCCAGTCAGCGGGTAGCAAGGCGCTGGGCGCAGGTATCGGAGAAGCCCGCGGTCTGCTGACTTCCGCTGGCCGTGCCGTTCAGGCAGGACCGTTCCGCGGTTTGTCGCAGAGCTTTCCCGGCGGGCGGAATGGTGCCGCAGTCACGGTCGACCAGCTCAAGAGGAGCCTCGGTCGGGCTGGCATGAGTGTGCGGAAATACGATGTCGAACGTGTGCCCGAAATCTTGCAGCCGGACGGCGGCCTCGCTTTCGGCAATAGTCCTCATATTAATGGTGTTCCAGAATTGGGTGCCACAGGGAAGCCCTTGATCCAGATTTCGGACCTTGGTTTGAGAGATATGGACGAGGCCGTCACTACGGTCTTCCACGAGATTTACCATCATCGGACTAAGGGTGCGCTCGGTTTTGAGGAAGCGGCCGAGGCGTATGGTAGGCGGATGTTGGATAAGTTTCGTGCTCGAACGAGAGGCAATTGACCCATGCGAGTGTTCGACGCAGCTGAGGTTCAGGCGCTGGCTGCGGGGCCACGCTTCGTGGATCAGCCAGTGGAGCGGATGTGCCCAGCTTGTGGTAACCAGGGAGTCAGAACGTACATGTACGGTTCTGACCGCCAGGGCAGGCCGACGATTATTAGTTATACATGGTGTACGTCCTGTCGGCGTTATCACGGCTCGGTCGGTCCTCGTCCCGATGGACTTCGTTTCAATGACCCATTGAGCCATATGTCTCGCGACGAGCGGAAGGCGCTGGAACGTAAGGGTGCTGAGCTCTTCCGGACATTGGATGAGTTGTGGAATAGTGGCGCGCTGCCGCAACAATTTGACCGTTAATCTTGCCGACCGCGCGCAGATAATTCGCTGCCGGGTCAACTCTTACTAACCGGAGGCTGATAATTTGAGATCTGTCCGAGTTCTGTCGGTGCAGAGTTTGACTGTCAAGACGCTCATCATGACCCTTGTCGCGGCCGCGGCTACCCTCGTCGTGCCGCTGAAGGCTTCCGCGGACGCCGCCGGCAGGGGTGGTGACTTCGTGCCGATCGACAGCATCGCCCTGCTGGACACCCGGGACGGCACCGGCGGCACTACCGGTGTTCGGGGCGCCAAGTCCGTCACCACGTTCAACGCCGTCGGCATCGGTGGTATCCCGAGCAGCGGGGTCAGCGCGTTGATGGTCGACGTGACGGCGATCTACCCGACCGCCAACACGTTCCTGTCCATCTACCCGGACCTGACGGACCGGGGCGCTTCGGCCATGAACGCCTCGATCGGTGAGGTCATGACCAACTCGGCGGTGGTCAAGCCCGGTACGAACGGCAAGCTCGCCGTGCACAACGCGGGCGGCAACGTTCACATCCGGGTGGACCTGGTGGGCTACTTCACGACCGCCACCGGGAGCACCGGCTCGGGCTTCGTGCCGGTGAACCACACCCGGGTGGTGGACAGTCGGACCGGGCAGGGGATCACCGCCGGCATGATGCCCACCCGTGGAACGCGTACCGCGAACATCTCCGGCGGTGGGCTGGTGCCCAGCACTGCCACGGCGGTGATGCTCGACGTCGTGGTGATCGGTGCGACCAGTAACGGCTGGTTGACCGTCGGGTCGAGCGCGGTCGCGGAGACCGGCATCGACTACGCCAAGGGCGCCACCTCGATGGGAATGGTCGTCAAGCTGAATCCCGGCGGCGGCGGCTCGGTGGTGTTGGAGAATCGCGGGCCGGCCGTTCATGTCGCCATCACCGTCCAGGGCTACTGGACGGGCAGCCCGACCACCGGCGCCGGCCTGCGCCCGGTGCCGGCGACCACCCTGTACGACAGCCGTTTCCCCACCGGCGCCCAGCCGGTGCCCGCCAACGGCACCGTCGATGTCGCCGTCGCGGGCACCAACGGCCTGCCGACCCGCGGCATCGCCGCCGCCGTCCTCAACGTGCACGCGGTCGCCCCGACGGTCGACGGGTTCTTCACCGTCACGCCGCTGGGCAGCGCCGCGAACACCGCGTCGACGACCAATTTCCCCGCCGCGCACATCGCCCGGTCCAGCCTCGTGGTGACCAAACTGGGCACCGAGGGCAAAGTCCGGATCAAGAACGCCAGCAGTGGGACCGTGCACGTCGTGGTCGACCTGCAGGGCTGGTACGCCGACCCGATGCCGTTCCTGCCGACCGAGACCTTCTCTCGCTCGACGGCGGCGCAGGGCGAGCCGAGCCAAGTCGGCATGCTCGCGCCCATCGTCTACGCGCACACCGACAACATCGGTCAGGTGCGGGTCATCCACCAGGCACACCCCGACGACTACACCACCGTTCAACACGTCCCCCTGTTCGGCGCGGAGGCATTCACCGGGCAGCCCACGCTCAACGTGCTGGGCTCCAGTAAGCAGGTGCAGATCAGCGCCCTGCACACCACCGGGACGGTGTGGACCGGCGCCCAGACGACGGCGAACGCCGCGACGTGGGCGTCCAACGGGAGCCTCGGCGGCTCCATGGCCGCCCCGCCCGTCGCGGCCACCCTGCCCAACGGCACCAGCGTGATCTTCGGTGTGGACGTCGATGGTCGCCTGTGGCACTACCGCCAATCGGGGACGGGTGCGTCGTGGAAGAGCCTGGGTGACGTCGACCTCGCGGGCAGCGTCACCGTCGTGAAGGTCGACACCGGAGTCCGGTTGGTCGCCACCACCACCGTCGGCACCATCAAGACCGCGGTCTACTCCAACGACGGCATCCTCAGCGGTTGGACCGACCTGGGCGGGAACGTGACCGGGGTGCCTGCCGCCTTCCTCAACCAGGGCTACCGCACCGGTGTGGTGGCTCGCGCGGCCGACGGTTCGCTGGTCATGAAGAAGCAGGAGTTGGGCGGGGCCTGGCCGACCACCTGGCAGACGGTGGGCACATTCACCGCCGCTGGTTCCCCGGCCGCGATCGTCGACCCGGCGCTGAGCCGTATCGCCGTCGTCGCTCGGGGCACCGACAACGAGGTCTACCGGGTGTACGAGACCGAGCAGGGCTCGGGCACCTGGGGCGAGTGGCTGCGCCTGTACGTGAACACGGAAGACCCGACCGCAGCCACCAGCGCCACCGATCCCACGATCGCGCCGATCGAGAACTCCGGCGGGCTCGGGTTCGTGGTGGTGTACCGCAATCGGAACAACACCACCATCGCGCTGGACCGTCGGTTCGCCGCCCCCGGAGGAATGGCGGCAGCGAAGGTGAGCCCGTCGGCGGTCAGCTTCACCCCGCATCTCATCCCGACGCCACCGGCCTGATCCTCGGCACCACCAGCCCCGGGGGCCTCCGTCCACGTGACGGAGGCCCCCGGGTCGCTGTTCACCGGCACATCGCCTGCCTTCCTAGACTGGGGCGATGAGCGTTGGCACCGACGGTCGGGGAATGGCCGAGCTGGCGGCCCTGCTGGCCGACGGCACCCGCGCCGGAATGTGCCTGGCGCTGCTCGACGGGCGGGCGTGGACCGCCGGGGAGCTGGCCCGGCTTGCCGGGGTCGCCCCGTCGACGGCCAGCGACCACCTCACCCGACTCGTTCGGGGTGGGCTGCTCGTGGAGGAACGGCAGGGCCGGCACCGCTACCTGCGTCTGGCCGGGCCGTCGGTGGCTCAGCTGATCGAGGACCTGGCCGGGCACGCCCCTGCCACGCCCACCCCGACCGGGTCGCTGCGCGCGACGACCGCCACCGCCGCCCTCGCGTACGCCCGGACCTGCTACGACCACCTCGCCGGGCGGCTCGGCGTGCTGGTGTACGACGCGCTGTTGGCCGAGCGTCGGCTTGACCGGTCTAGTGGGCTGGCGCTGACGCCCGACGGATGGGCGTGGGTGGCCGGGTTGGGCGTACCCGTGGACGTGCTGCGCGCCGCCCGCCGCCCGGTGGTCCGCGACTGCCTGGACTGGACCGAACGCCGCCCGCACCTAGCCGGGGCGCTCGGCGCGGCGCTCTGCCGCCGCTTCACCGACCTGGGCTGGATCAGCCAGGGCGCCGGCCGCGCCGTCCGTGTCACTCCCACCGGCCGCGCTGGCCTGGCCGGGGCCCTGGCGATCCCCGAACACACCCTCGACCCGCCGGTGGCCCCGGCGCCCACCAGCGGCCGCGCCTGACGGGCGACCGCGGGCGACTGCGGCGGGATCGTTCGGTGCGGGGCGAACGGTTCGGGCCCTACGGTCCGGCGGTGACCGACAACTGGCCCGTCATTGCGCCCGCCCCGGGAACACCCGCGTGTGGGCCGCCCTCGTTCGAACCGGAGCGCGGCTGGACGGTGACGCGCAACGCCGACCTGCGCACGGCGCTGACCGACCCGGCTTTCGAGGTGCCAGCCGTCGATACCGGTCCGCCCGGCACCCTCGCCTGGCTGCGCGCCACGGTCAGCCGGTTCAGTCCACCGCGACGGCACGCCGACCGTCGGGCGGTCGCAGTGAGCGCGCTGGCCCCGCTGGACCCGGACGACCTGCGACACGACACGGCACGGCTGGCCGGGGCCGTTCTCGACCGCGCCGGCGACCGCGTCGACGTGATGCGGGAACTGGCCCGGCCGGTGCCGCTGCGGGCGTTGGCCGATCGCCTCGGCTTCGCTGATCCGGTAGCCGCCGGGACGGCGGTCGCGGTCGTCGCGGCGGCGTACCACCCGGGGGTGGACCCGGCCTTGACCGCGCGGGCCGACCGGGCGGTGACGGCGCTGCTGGCGCTCGCGCCGCCGGGTCCGCCGGAGGTACTGGCGAACTTGATCGGTCTGCTGGTCCAGGCCTGCGACGCGACCGCCGGCCTGATCGGTGCCGCCGCCCACCACCTGCTGCCCCCGACCGCACCACCAGCACCGACTGCGGCTGGGACCGCCGACCTGCTGGCCGAGGTGCTGCGCCTCGACCCGCCGGTCCGGGCCACCCGACGGGTCACCGTTAACGGGGTACGGCTGGGCGGGCAGGACCTGCCGGCGGGCAGCCCCGTGCTGCTGCGCTTCGACGCGGCCAACCGTGACCCGCAGGTGTTCACCGAACCCGCGACGTTCCAACCCGGTCGGCCCGGTGCGGGGCTGTTGACCTTCGGGACGGGGCAGCGGGGTTGCCCCGGCGACCGGCACGCCGTGGCGCTGGCCACCGGGGTGCTCGACGTGTTGCGGGAACGGTGCTGGCGGGGCCCGAACCCGTTGCGCCACGAACCCCACCCGACACTGCGGGTACCGACACATCTGGAGGTGAACGTCCGATGATCGAACGTCGTGCCGCGTTCCACGCCCTGCACCGCGCCGGCCGCCCTCTGTTGTTGCCCAACGCGTGGGACCACGCCTCGGCGGCGGCGCTCGCCGCGCGCGGGCATCCGGCCATCGGCACCACCAGCCTCGGGGTCGCCGCGACCACCGGCCTTCCCGACGGCGCGGCGGCCACCGCGGCGCAGACCCTCGCCCTGGCGCGCCGGCTGGCCCGGCTGCCGGTGCTGCTCAGCGTGGACGTGGAGGCCGGGTTCAGCGACGACCCGGCCGAGGTCGCCGAGTACGTGGCGGAGTTGGCCGGGCACGGCGTGGTCGGGATCAACCTGGAGGACGGCCGCCCAGACGGCACCCTGGCCGAACCCGAGTGCGTCTCCGACAAGGTCGCGGCGGTGAAGGCGGCGGTGCCGGACCTGTTCGTCAACGCGCGCACCGACGCGTGGTGGCTCGCGGTGGCCGACCCGCTGCCGCAGGCCCTCGCCCGAGCTCGTGCCTACCGGGCGGCCGGCGCGGACGGGATCTTCGTGCCGGGCACCGTCGACGACACGACGCTGCGGGTGCTCACCGAGCGACTCGACGCGCCGGTGAACGCGCTGTACCAGCCCGGCGGGCCGGGGCTGACCGAGTTGGGCAGGGCCGGGGTTGCCCGGGTCAGCACCGGCTCGCTGCTGTTCCGGGCCGCGCTGGGCGCCGCGGTCGCCGCCGCCGACACCGTCCGCCTCGGCGGGTCCACCGCACCGGCGGGACTGCCGTCGTACGCCGAGGTGCAGGCCCTGGTGCCGACGGGCGGCGACTGACGGTGGCGGCCGGCACTCGGCGGTGGGTGCCGGGCTTGGCTCGGCTCGCGCCGGGCGGCCTGGTCGGCGGCGTCGGCGAGTGCGTTGTCCGCGCTCCGTTAGGGGGGAGATAGGAGGAATGTTCGGTCCGTTCCACTCCCGATGATTACGGTGTGTTTCAGGGCGAACCACCCAGTGCCGTGACCGGAGAAGGGACCCCGTCATGCGAGTGCCCAGCCGTAGCCCGGGACAGCAGCCCGGTTCGCCTCCGTCGCCCACCGCTCCGGCCCGCCGTCGACCCGCTGGCGCGACCCCCCGCCGCGTTCCCGCGCCCGCGCCGGACCTGGCCGCGTACCGGGCCGCCGTCGCCGAACTGCTGGTCGAGGTCGGTGCCCTGGCCGATGCGGCGAGCACCCGGGCTCGGCAGGTGCTCATCGACGAGCGGCTGCGGGAGCCGGCGCTCGCCGCGGTCCTCGACGCCACCCCGCAGGGGCTGATCGGCGCGCGCGAGACGCTGCTGCTGGAGATGGCCCGCTACCAGCCGAACGACCGCACCTCGGCGGGTGACCTCAGCGCGCTGGTCCGGATCTACCTGCTCTCCCGCATCGACGTGCTGTGGTGGCAGGACGCGCCGACCTTCGTCACCGACGACCAGGTCAACGGCAGCGCCGAGCTGGTCGACCTGGAGTGGCTGCGCCGCCGCGACCTGCTGCGCTTCCGCTACCAGGAGCAGCCCGCCACCATCCTGGGCCGGGCCGCGCGCGGGCTGCGTCGCCGGCTGCGCCCCGACGCCACCCCGCGCACCGCCGGGCTGCTGTTCCGCCGCGCCCGGCGGGAGGTGGTGGCGCTGCTCAACGACATCGGACGGGAGTTCACCGCCGTCGCGCCGCCGGCCACCCCGCCGCTCTGGGTGACCAGCCTGGTCCGCAGCATCGAGCACCAGTACCGGCTGCGCCGCCTGGGCTACGCGGCGATGCTGCCCAGCGGCCACTGCCTCGGCTACTCCGTTGACGTCGAGCTGGCCTGGTTCGAGCGTTTCGGCGCGCGTGACGCCCTGGCGGAGTTGCTGCTGAACCGGCAGGAGGCCGGCGAGCTGAACGTCATCGACGAGGGGCAGGCATGGCACCTGTGTCTCGCGCCCACCGCCCGGCGTCGCCTACGTCGGGCGTACGAGGCCGAGATGGGGGTCTGAGCCGGTGTGCGGCATCGCGTTGAGCATCGGTCCCGAGGCCGACCCGGCGACCTTCCGGCGGATGCTCACCGCCCTGGCTCCGCGCGGCGAGGTCACCGAAACCCGGTCCGAGAGCGGGCTGCTCGCCGGCACCCGTCGGCTGCGGGTCGTCGACCGGGACCGGGCGGTGCAGCCGTGGACCTCGACCGACGAGCGTTGGCTGCTCTGCTTCAACGGCGAGATCTTCAACTACCGTGAGTTGCGGGCGCAGCTGAGGCGCCTCGGGCAAACCTTCCGCACCGAAAGTGACACCGAGGTGCTGCTCGCCGCGTTCCAACAGTGGGGCGAGGCGGCGGTGACCCGGCTCCGCGGCGAGTACGCCTTCGCGGTCGTCGAACGAGCCACCGGCCGGGCGTACCTGGCCCGCGACCCGCTCGGGGTCAAGCCCCTGTACTGGTCCCGTCGGCCCGGCTGCCTGCAACTCGCCTCCGAGGTCAAGGCTCTCGTCGGGCACGGCGCTCCGATCGCCGAGGTGCCGCCCGGGCACCACGGCTGGGCGGAGGCGGACGGGCACGTACGGCTGAGCCCGTACGTCGACCTGCTCACCATCGGCGACGGCCTGCCGGTCATCGACGACCCGGACGAGGCCGCGCTGCTGGTCCGCGCCGCGCTCAGCGACGCGATCCGGATGCGGGTGGAGACCGATCTGACCGTCGGGGTGGTGCTCTCCGGTGGCCTGGACAGCTCGCTGACCCTGCGGCAGGTGCGCGACATCCACCCGGACTGTGTCGCGGTGACGGTCGGCGTGGCGGACAGCCCCGACGTGGCGTACGCCCGGCGGCTCGCCGCCGACCTCGACGTGCCGCACGTGGTGGTCGAGCTGCGCCCGAGCGACATCCGGCTCGCCGACGTCCGGGAGGCCATCCGGATCTCCGAGCTGACCGAGTACGGCGACATCATCAACGCGGTCGTCTCGGTGCCGATCTTCCGGCGGCTCCGCGACCTGGGCATCAAGGTGGTGCTGACCGGTGACGGCTCCGACGAGCTGTTCGGCGGGTACCCCATGTACCACCAGGTCGATCCGGCGGCGGCCCGCCGGCTGTTCCTGCACCGGATCCGTAACCTGTGCCGCACCGAGTTGCAGCGGGTCGACCGGGCCGCCATGGCACACGGCGTGGAGGCCCGGGTGCCGTTCCTCGACCTCAGCGTGGTGGAGCTGGCGATGCGGTTGCCGGTAAATTTGAAGCTGCGCCACGGGCAGGAGAAGTGGATCGTCCGGCGGGCGTTCGCCGACGTGCTGCCCGACTACATCATCCGCCGTCCGAAGAACCCGATGTCGTACTCGTCGGGGTTGCACGAGCGGGTCCGGCTGTACAAGCCGCTCTTCGCCCGGCTGCACCGCTCGTTCGGCTACGACCTGCAGGAGCCGGTCCGCCGGGACTTCGACACCGTGCTGAGCCGCTGCGGCAACGACCTGGACCGGGCCATCGCCGACGGGCTGACCCGACCCGACTACACGGTCCTGGAGCACGCCCGCGACCTGGTCGGCGCGGCCAAGTGGAACGCCGCCCCGATGGTCCGCCGACTGGTCGGCCCGCGCCCGGCTCGGCACTGACGGCCGCCCCGCACGCCGACGCTTGACTCTGACACGGTGTCAGGGACGAGTGTGAGGGGGCCATGTTCACCATCGGAGACTTCGCCAGACTCGGCCGGGTGTCGGTGCGGATGCTGCGCCACTACGACAGCATCGGCCTGCTGCGCCCCGCCAGCGTCGACCCGCACACCGGTTACCGCTTCTACCGCGCCGACCAGCTGCGCCGGCTCAACCGGGTGATCGCCCTCAAGGAGCTGGGCCTCACCCTCGAGCAGGTGCGGGCGATCGTCGACGACGCCGTCGATGTGGCCGAGCTGCGCGGGATGCTGCGGCTGCGCCGGAGCCAGCTGGCCGCACAGCTGGCCGCCGACACGGCCCGGCTCACGGCCGTCGAGGCGAGGCTCCGAATGATCGAGTCGGAGGGTCGGATGACCACCCAGGACGTCGTGCTCAAGGAGATCGCGTCGGTCCGCGTCGCGGAGCTGACCGCCGTCGCGCCCAGCTACCAGGGCGAGGACATCGGCCCGGTGATCCAACCGCTCTACCCCGAGCTGTTCCGGCGGTTGTCGGCCGCCGGGATCAACCCGACCGGGCCTGCCATCGCCTGGTACGAGCCCGCTGACCCGGGCGGCGACGCTGTCGTCGTACACGCCGGGGTGCTCGTCGACGCCGAGCCGGCCGCGGCGCCCGACGTCGCGGTGCGTGACCTGCCGGAGGTGCGCAACGCGGCGACCATCGTCCATCACGGTGCCATGGACGACGTCGAGCCGAGCATGCAGGCGCTCGCCCGGTGGATCGAGGAGAACGGCTACCGCACCGACGGCTTCGCCCGGGAGGTCTACCTCGACTACTGCCCGGACACCCCGGAGAAGGGTGTCACCGAACTTCAGGTCGCCGTGTACCGGGACTGAGCCGACCGCCGCGCAGCGACTTGCGCCGCCGGTGGGGTGCTCAGGTCACCAACAGCAGCGCGCCGACCGCAGCGAGGGTGCCGGTGACCGCGAGAATCGTGCTGGTCAGCACGAACCGGGTCACCGGCACCGCCACCCCGGCCGCCCGGCAACCGGCCACGGCGGTCAGCTCGGCGAGCACGATCACGGTGCCGAGGAACAGCAGCAGCGGCAGGATCCGGTGCAGGGTGGCGGTGGTCTCCGCGCGGGGGAGCAGCCCGCTCAGCGCGCAGGCCGCGCCGACCACGGCGAGGACGACCGCCACCAGGCCCAGCGGGTGGGGCCGCCAGCGCGTGGTCGGTTCGGGCGGGGCGGCAAGGGTCACGTCTGTTCACGTTGACACAGCGCCTGACCAGCCGGTTCGCAACCCCCGTCCGGGTGACGGGCCCCACCGTGCCCGGCCCCGCGGGTTCCGGCGTCGCACCAGGACCGGGCCCGGCCCCCGAAGATCGGGGACCGGGCCCGGCTGTGTGCTCGGTGCCTACCAGCCCAGGTAGCTGGGCTGGGTCTGCACGTTGAGCTCCTGGTAGCGGGTCAGCTTGGCCGTCCAGGTCCGCCAGTCGTTCAGCTCGAGGACGTCCAGGCCCTTCACCATGTCGTTGGAGTAGATGTGCCCGTTGTAGTAGTACGCGGACCAGGTGCCGCCGCCGACGAACGTGTCGGCCGAGAGCGGGCCGCGCTCCCAGAAGGCGATCTCCTTCGGGTTGGCCGAGTCGGTGAAGTCGAACACCGAGATGCCACCCTGGTACCACGCCTGGACCATGATGTCCTTGCCGAGCACCGGGATCAGCGAGCCGTTGTGCGCCACGCAGTTCTCGGTGTCGGCGTTCGCCCGGGGGATCTTGTAGTAGCTGCGGAAGGTCACCGTCCGGGCGTCGCCGCGGCCGGCGATGTCGTAGATGGCGTCCGCGCCCCGGTTCGGGCCGACGGCCTCGTTGCAGGTCGCCGCCCCGCCACCACCCAGCTCGTCGGTGAAGATCACCTTGGTGCCGGCGTTGTTGAAGGTGGCCGAGTGCCAGAACGCGAAGTTGACCTCGTCCCGGACCCGGTTGATGACGCGGGGCGCCTCGCGGTTCTTGATGTCGAGCAGGATGCCGTCACCCATGCAGGCGCCGGCGGCCAGGTCCTTCGACGGGTAGGCGGTGATGTCGTGGCAACCGGTGGTCGCCGAGCCGGTCTGGCTGCCGGGGAAGCCGCCGTCCGGGAAGAGGTTCGGCGTCGCGACCACAGCCGCGTCGGTCGGCTTCTTCACCGGCACCTTGATGATGGAGATGGAGTCGTGCGGCGGCTGGCAGTCCGGGAACTCGGCCCGCGGGCTGTACGAGGAGACGTACAGGTAGATGGCCTTGCGGTCCTTGCCCGGCACCAGGGTGTGGGTGTGTGAGCCGCAGGCCGTCTCGACGGACTTGATGTAGCGCGGGTTGGCCTTGTCCTTGATGTCGAAGACCTTGATGCCCTCCCACGAGCCCTTCACGTTCGCCCCCTGCGTGGTGCTGTTGCAGGAGTCGTCGCTGCGGGACGAGTCGGTGGAGAGGAAGAGCAGGTCACCGTGGACGGAGATGTCGTTCTGCGACCCCGGGCAGAGCACCCGGGCCTTGACCGTCGGGGCGCTGGGCCGCGAGATGTCGTAGATGACGAAGCCGTTGTAGTTGCCGGCGAACGCGTACTTGCCCTGGAAGGCGATGTCGCTGTTGGTCGCGTCCAGTGGGGCGACCTTGGGCACGTTGGCGATCTGCCGCAGGTTGGGGCTGCTCACGATCTCGTCGACGCCGGGGATCGTGTTGGTGAGCGCGGGGGCTGGGGCCGCCTGCGGCGCCGTCTGGGCGTTGCTCGGCGGGGCGACGAGGGCGCTGGCGACGAGGAGGCCGGTCGTGGCGAGCGCCACGACACGCAGTTGTCGTAACCGTGGCTTGTGGAGTCTGATCATCGGCGGGGCCCTTCGCAAGGGGGAGACGATGGTTGACACGTTACCGTTCGGCGAAGAACGTCGATGTGAGCTGGGTCACATCAAACTGGGTTCTTCAATGGATAGCATCGCGGTGACCTCGACTGCAGGGAGTGGCCCATGACCAACCGGCGCGCACGCACCCTGGCGGTCGTCACACTGGCTCTCGTGTTGCCGCTGCTGGCGTTCATGGTGATCCGCCTCGGCGGCGACACCGAGACGGACGCCCCGCAGCCGGTCTCCGCGCCCGCCACCTCCGCCGCGCCGCCGACGGTCAGTCCCGTCCCCACCGACCTGACCGTCATCGCGCCCGGCCGCCCCGGCGAGACGGCGGCCACCCGCCCGGCGCACGAGGTCCGCGACGCCGGCCCCGCCCCGCACAACTCGCTGGACGTCTGGTTCGTCCGGATGATGATCCCGCACCACGCGCAGGCCCTGGCGATGGCGGAACTCGCCCCCGACCGGGCCGCCGACCCCGACGTCCGGGCCATCGCCGAGCGCATCCGGGCCAGCCAGGGACCGGAGATGGGCATGATGCGGGGCTGGCTACAGACCCGTGGCCTCCCGGCGGACGTCCAGGGGCACGACCACGGCGTCATGCGCGGCATGCAGTCGCCCGAGGCGATGCGGCAACTCGCCGCGACCCGTGGCGCGGACTTCGACCGGCTCTTCGTCCGGATGATGACCGAGCACCACCAGGGCGCCATCGAGATGGCCACCGAGCTGCTCAAGGTCGGCTCCGACCTGACGCTCAACGAGTTCGCCAACTCCGTCGCCACCGAGCAGACCGTCGAGATCGACCGCATGCGCGAGGTCATCGACAGCTGAGCCCGGGCGCGGGGCGCGAGGGCCGAGCGTCCCAGGCACGTACGCTGGGTGACCGTGAGACGCACCCTGTTCGGTCGCCCGCTGCGCGGCGTCGCCTTCGACGTGGCCGTCGCCGCCCTGGTGGTGCTCGTCTCCCTGGCCGCGGCGGTGAACCAGCCGGGCGGTTGGGCGGCCACGGCGGTCGGCCTGGGCATGGCGGTGGCGCTGCTGTTCCGCCGCACCCACCCGAGCGCGGTGACGGTGGCGGTCGCGGCGCTCGCCCTGATCCAGGTGATCGCCCGGTGGGGTCCGCTCATCTACGACGTGGCCGTCCTGATCGCGCTCTACAGCGTGGTGAAGTACGGCCGGCGGCTGCGCGACGGCGTCCTGGCCGGCGCGGTCGCGGCCGTCGGCGTGCTGCTGGCCGCCGCGCAGACCCCCAACGTCATCCAGTGGTGGGTGACCGCGCTGTGGTACGCGCTGGTCACCGGCGCGGTGTGGTTGGTCGCGCTGAACGTGCGGACCCGCCGGCTCTACGTGCTCAGCCTGGAGGAGCGGGCCACCACCCTGGAACGCGAGCGGGAGGCCGAGTCCCGGGCGGCGGTCGCCGAGGAGCGCACCCGGATCGCTCGTGAGCTGCACGACGTGGTCGCCCACAGCATGGCCGTGATGATCGTCCAGGCGGACGGCGCCCGGTTCATGTTCGACCGTGACCCGGCCCAGGCGCGTACCGCCGTGAAGGTGGTCGCGGACACCGGCCGGCAGGCGCTGGAGGAGATGCGCCGGCTGGTCGGCGTGCTACGCGACGCCGGCCCGGCCGGCGCGGACGGCGCCGACGGGCTGGCGGTGGCGGCCGACCCGGAGCACCGACGCCTCGCCCTGACCGAGCTGCCCGACCTGCTGACCCGGTTCGACGACGCCGGGCTGCACGTCCGCAGCACCGTCACCGGTGCGCCACCGGCCCTGCCGCCGGGCCTGGAGCTGACCGTCTACCGGGTGGTGCAGGAGGCGCTGACCAACGCGCTCAAGCACGCCGGCGTCGGCGCCGGCGTCGAGGTCGTCCTGTCGTACACCGCCGAGGCCGTCGTGGTCCGGGTGGTCGACGACGGTCGCGGCCGTCCGCTGGTCAGCCCGGCGCCGTCCGGGGGTCACGGCCTGCTCGGCATGCGGGAGCGGGTGACGGTGTACGACGGCAGCCTCACCGCCGGTCCCCGGCTGACCGGGGGCTGGCAGCTCGACGTGCGGCTGCCGCTACCGTCAGAGCCGGCAACGGAGGTGATCGCGGCATGACGATCCGAGTAGTGATCGTGGACGACCAGGCGCTGGTCCGCGCCGGGTTCCGGATGGTGCTGGACTCCCAGCCCGACCTGGAGGTCGTCGGGGAGGCGATCGACGGCGCGGACGCCCTGCGGGTGCTCGCCCGCACCGAGGCGGACGTCGTCGTGATGGACATCCGGATGCCCACCATGGACGGGGTGGAGGCGACCCGTCGGCTCTGCGCCGAGCGACCCGGGGGTGGACCCCGGGTGCTGGTGCTGACCACCTTCGACACCGAGGCGGACGCGTTCGCGGCCCTACAGGCCGGGGCGAGTGGTTTCCTGCTCAAGAACGTCCCGCCGGAGGAGCTGCTGGCCGCCATCCGGGTGGTGGCCCAGGGCGACTCGGTGGTGGCCCCGTCGATCACCCGGCGCCTGCTGGACCGGTTCGCCGGGCAGCTCGGCGCCGCCCCGAGCGCCGACCCTCGGCTCGCGCAGCTCACCGAACGGGAACGGGAGGTGCTGCTGCTGGTCGCCGAGGGGCTGTCCAACGCGGAGATCGCCGCCCGGGTGCATGTTGCCGAGGCGACGGTGAAGACCCACGTCGGGCGGATCCTGGCGAAGCTCCAGCTGCGCGACCGGGTCCAGGCGGTGGTCCTGGCGTACGAGAGCGGGCTGGTCACGCCCGGCGGATGACACCGCGTACGACCTGGGTCGTAGCGGCCGGTGGGCGCACCGCGACCCGGGGGGCACACAGGTCGAGCGCACAGGTGGAGATCGACAGACCGGTTCCGGCCATAGCGTCGGAGGGGTCCGATCCGCCACCTGCACCGGGAGCCCCGCATGATCCGCCTGACCCTGCGTTCGCTGCGCGCCGAGGCGCTGCGCATGCTGCTCTCGGCGCTCGCCGTCGTGCTCGGCGTCGCGTTCGTCGCCGGCACGATGATCTTCGTCGACGGGATGCGGGCCGGGGCGTACGAGCGGGCCGGCACCTTCGACCGCCACACCGACCTGGGGGTCTACCCGGCCGGCCGCCAGGTGTTGCCTCCGGCCCTGGTCGACCGGGTGCGGGCGGTCGACGGGGTGGCCGCCGCGGCCGGGGAGTTGACCAACACCGGCGGGATCGTCGGTGCCGACGGTAGACCCGTGCTCGGCTTCACCATGCTCGTCGCCATCCCCACCGAGGACGCGCTGCGCTCGTACGACGTGGTGGCCGGTCGGCTGCCCGACCGGGCCGGGGAGGTGGTGCTCGACGCGCCGACGGCGGCCGAGCAGGGCTTCGGGCTCGGCGCGGCCGTCCGGATCGGCGCCACCGGCGGGGCGGCCCGCCCGTACACCCTGGTCGGCACCGTCGACGTGGCCGGCACCGCCCGCGACGTCGGCGGTCCGTTCGTCGGCCTGGTCGGACCGGACGCGCTGGCCCTCACCGGCGAGCGGGGCTACGGCCGGATCATGGTGGCGGCCCGACCGGGCGCCGACGTCGCGGCGCTGACCGAGAAGGTACGCGCCGTGGCCGGCGCCGAAGCCACCGTGAAGAGTCGCCAGCAGATCCTCGACGAGGCCGTGGAGGACGCGGTCCGCAACGTCGACCAGTTCCGCATGCTGTTGCTGATCTTCGTGGGGGTCGCGATCGTGGTGGCCGGCTTCGTGATCGCCAACACCTTCGCGATCGTGCTGGCCCAGCGCACCCGACGGACCGCGCTGCTGCGCCTGATCGGCGCCACCCGAGGGCAGGTCTTCCGGTCCACCCTGCTGGAGTCGGCGGTGCTGGGGTTGGTCGCCTCCACGCTCGGGGTGCTGCTCGGGGTGGCCCTCGCCGGCGGGATGCGGCTGCTGCTGTCCCGACTGGACGTGCCGGTCACCGGTGGCCTGACCGTGACCGGTTCGACGGTGCTGACCGGCCTGCTGCTGGGCACCGGGCTCACCGTGTGCGCCGCCCTGCTGCCCGCCTGGCGGGGGACGCGGATCGCCCCGGTGGCCGCGCTCACCGACGCGGCGGTGCAGCCCAGCCGGGGTGCTGGCCGGGTTCGGCTGACCGCCGGAGCGGTGGTGCTCGCCGTCGGTGTCGCCGCGCTGGCCGGTGCCGCCAGCGCCGGTCAAATCCTGCTGGTGGCGGTCGGCGGGGTGCTCACCTTCTTCGGGATCGTGCTGTTCGGGCCGGTGCTCGTCCCGGCGCTGGCCCGGGTCTTCGGCTGGCCGGTACGACGCGTGCTCGGCAGCACCGGTGAGCTGGCGGTCGCCAACACGGTCCGCAATCCGCGGCGGGTCGCCGCGACGGCCACCGCCCTGGTGATCGGGATCGGACTGGTCTCGGCGTTCATGGTCGGCGCGCGCAGCACCAAGGACGGCATCGAACGCAGCGTGGACGCCCAGATCGGGACCGACTTCGTGGTCAGCGGAATCGGTCAGGACCTGCCGGCCGCGCTCGTCGGTGAACTCTCCTCCCGCCCCGAGCTGGGTGTGGTGCACGAGCAGCGCAGCACTGTCGTCGACGACGTCGAGATCCGCGCGGCCCACCCGGCGCTGGTCGGCCGGACGCTGAGCGGGGTGCTGGCCGGCGCCGCCGACCGGGTCGGACCGGGGCGGGTGCTGGTGCACCGCGAGCTGGCACAGGCCCGTGGCTGGCAGGTCGGCTCGCCGGTGACCGTCAGGGGGAGGTCGTTCCGGGTGGCCGCCGTGGTCACCGACGACACCGCCGGCGGCGAGGTGCCCACGGGTCACGTCATCGACCTGTCCGACCAGGACTTCACCGCGCTCTTCCCCGCCCAGCGGGGCTACCTGGCCGAGATCGACCCCGCCGCCGGGGTGAGCCCCGAGCGGGCCCGCGACGCGATCGCCACGGTGCTGGGCCGCTACCCGACGGTGAACCTGATGGACCAGGGCGCGTACAAGAAGACGCTCACCGGCACGGTGGACATGCTGCTCGCCTTCGTCACCGCGCTCCTCGGCCTGGCCGTGGTGATCGCCCTGGTCGGGGTGGCGAACACCCTGAGCCTGTCGGTGGTCGAGCGGACCAGGGAGAACGCCGTGCTGCGGGCGGTCGGGCTCACCCGAGGGCGGATGCGGGCGGTGCTCGCCGTCGAGGCGGTGCTGATGGCGCTGGTCGGCGCGGTGCTCGGCGTCGGGCTCGGCACCGGGGTCAGCGCGTCCACGATGGCCCTGCTGGACCGCCTCGGTGGCGACTTCCACGTGGTGCTGCCGGTCGGCCAGCTGGGGCTGATCCTCGGCGTCGCGGTGCTGGCCGCCCTGCTCGCCTCGGTGTTGCCGGCCCGCCGGGCGCTGTCCCGCCCGGTCGTGGAGGCGCTCGCCGACCAGTGACCCGGTCGCGGTCCGGTCCGGCCCGGTCTCGCCCGGTGACCGAACGGACATCGCCGGCCGGTCCCGCCATCTTCCCCGGCGGCGGGACCGGCCAGCGGTGCCGGGTCTACAGGCGCTCGACCATCGGGCCGACGCACCGGTTGCGGGTGTCGAAGATGTAGCGGGCGTGCTTGACCACGAGGTCGTAGTCGAAGGTGTCGTGGTCGGTGACCACCACCACCGCGTCGGCCGCGCGCACCTCCCGCTCGGTGAGCCCGACCACGGTGACCCCGGCGGGGATCTGGTGCGCCTCCGCGTACGGCTCGACGGCGTGCACCTCGGCGCCGAGCGCCTGGAGCCGGCGCGCCACGTCGACGGCGGGGGAGTCCCGCATGTCGCCGGTGTTCTTCTTGTACGCCAGACCGAGCAGCAGCAGTCGGGCGCCGCTGACGGCCCGGCCGTCCCGGTTCAGCCCTCCCATGATCCGCTGCGCGACGTGTTCGGGCATCTCGTGGTTGACGTCGTTGGCCAGCTCGATGAACCGGAACTGCCGACCGAGGCGACGCTTGACCTGCCACGACAGGTAGCACGGGTCGATCGGCAGGCAGTGCCCGCCGACGCCGGGGCCGGGCCGGAACGGCATGAAGCCGAACGGTTTGGTCGAGGCCGCGTCGATCGCCTGCCAGACGTCGATGTCGAGGTGGTGCGAAAGCATGGTCAGCTCGTTGATCAGCGCGATGTTGACCTGGCGGAAGGTGTTCTCGATCAGCTTGGTCAGCTCGGCCACGCGGGTGGAGTCCACCGGCACGGTGCGTTCCACGAGGCGCCGGTAGAACTCGTCCACCCGGGCCAGCGACGCCGGGTCCACACCGGAGACCACCTTCGGGGTGTTCTCCAGACGCCAGGTCGGGTTGCCCGGGTCGATCCGCTCCGGGCTGTAGCCCAGGTGGAAGTCACCGGGGCTGGTCAGCCCGCTGGCCGACTCCAACAGCGGGCGCAGCAGTTCCTCGGTGGTGCCCGGGTACGTGGTCGATTCCAGGATCACCATGCAGCCCGAGCGCAGGTACGGGCCGATGCCGATGCCGGCCTGCTCGACGAAGCTCAGGTCCGGGGTGCCGTCGCGCAGCGGCGTCGGCACGGTGATGACGCAGATGTCGAACCCGTCGGCGTCGGTGTACTCGGTGCTGGGGTGGTAGCGGCCGCTGCCCAACGCCCGGCCCAACCGATCGGCCGGGATGTCCTCGACGAACGACTCGCCGGAGGCGAGACGCTTCACCCGGTCGGCGTCGACGTCGAGACCGACCACGTCGAGCCCCGCCTCGACGGCCCGCATGGCCAGTGGCAGTCCGACGTACCCCTGACCGATGACGACCAGCTTTTCAGCGCTCACCCAGGCTCCCGCAGCAGATGGTGTAAATGGCCTGCTGAGAGCCTAGAGGCGTCTTCGGCGACGTAAGTCCGTTTTGGGGATATCGGTGCTGGTGGGGCTGCCGGGTCGGCGACGGGGTCGGCTCAACCGCCCGCCGGCACCTCCGGATCGACCGGCGCACTGGAGGTGGCTGGTGGATCAGACGGTGCGCCGGTCGTCGGCGGCGCGGCCGTCGTGGGCGCCGCGCTGGTGGGCGGCGCCGTGGTGACGCCCGCCGTCGGAGTCGGCGAGTTGGCGGTCTGGCTGGGTTGCAGGCTCGGCGTGGCGGAGATTGAGGCCGACGGGGAGTTGCCGGGAACGTGCGGCCGGCCGGGCCGGCCCGGCCCGACGCTGGTGATCTGCTCGTTCGCCGCCGGCAGGTCGACGGGGCCGCTCGGCGCCACCGTCGGCGAGGTGGCCGGCAGATTGACCGCCGGGTCCTCGCCGACGTTACGCGTCGCGGCCAGCGCCGCGCCGAGCCCGACCAGCGCGACCAGCATGGCCGCCGCCGCGCCGACCAGCGGACCACGCCGTCTCTGGCGCCCGTCCGCCACCGCCGCGCCGGCCGGCACGTCCGTGCGGGTGCCCGGGCCAGCGTTGCGCAGCGCGACGGGGGTGGCCATCGCCGTCGGCGGCTCGCCGCCGGTGACCGCCGTCCGAGCGGCCTCGGCCATCGCCGCTCCGCTGGTGAACCGCTCCAGCGGATCCTTGGCCAGCGCTCGCGACACCAGGGCGCGGACCGCCTCCGGGATGTCGTGCGGCAACTCCGGCGGCTCGTCGTCCAGGTGCCGGACGGCGACCTGGAGCGGATTGTCACCGGTGAACGGCGGACTGCCGGTGAGGCAGCAGTAGGTGACCGCCCCCAGGGCGTAGATGTCGGTGGCGCCGCTGACCGGCCGCCCGGCGGCCTGCTCGGGAGCCATGTAGAGGGCGGTGCCCGGCACCGCGTTGGTGCTGGTGATGCTGGTGATGTCGGTGGAGCGGGCGACGCCGAAGTCCACCAGGACGACCGTGCCGTCCGCCTGCACCAGCAGGTTGCTGGGCTTGACGTCACGGTGCACGATTCCGCCGCGATGCGCCGCGTTGAGCGCTGCGGCCGCCTGGGCGACGATCGACATCGTCTCGGCCACGTCGAGCCGCCCGGCCGCCTCGATCCGCTTGGACAACGGCTCGCCGGCGACGAACTCCATGACGAGGTAGTCCGCCCGGCCGCCGTCGGGGAGGTCGTCCGCGCCGCAGTCGAAGACCTGCACGATGCCCGGGTGCCGCAGCGCCGCCATGATCCGGGCCTCAGCGCGGAACCGGGCGATGAAGTCGGGATCGGAGACCAGCGCCGGCAGCAGAACCTTGACCGCGACCTGCCGGCCGAGGATCAGGTCGGAGGCACGCCAAACGTCGCCCATGCCGCCCGTGGCGACACGTTCGTCCAAGCGGTAGCGACCGCTGAGCACGACCTCCGATGACAACACCGCATTACCGTACCTAGAGTGGCGCAGGGCGGCGCGCCGTGGCAGGGCCGCCGGGTGGCTGGTTCGGCCTGGCTGATCCGGCCTGACCTGTGTGGACGCCCAGCCTCGGTGACGCTACGGAGGTGCGGTGTCACGAAAAGCGACAATTTCCGTCGTCAGGGCCCCTGCGGGTGGCAAGAAACCGCCTTCAGGTGCGATTGGCGTCCCCTGCTCACGGGCCGTTACACCGACGCGCCGCCCGCCGGGTTGATAATTGTCACTCTTCCGTGACACGACGCCGACTTGTCGGGTCGTGAGCCCCCTTTTAGCGTTAGGCCGGCTCGGGCCCTCCCGGCTACCTCGGCGGGCAGCGCGCCGATCGACCACCCTGGCGTTGGCCCCGGAGACGCTGCCCCGACAATCGTTGTCGGGGCGCAATCAGGCGGTGGAGGGCGGTGCGGTGCGGGTGCTGATCAGGCGGACGGCTGGTGCCGTGTGGCCTGCCCCCGCGCGGCGGGTCGGGCCGGCGCGCCCCGGGCGATGCGTGGGCCGCGAATGACCGGCGACCTGTCCGAGGTGGTGAGCGCCGCGCAGGCCGGAGACGAGGAGGCGTTCCGCTTCCTCTACCGCAGCCTGCAACCCGGTCTGCTGCGGTATCTGACCGCCCTCGTCGGGGCCGACGCCGAGGACGTCGCCTCCGAGACCTGGCTCCAGATCTCCCGTGACCTGCCCGGCTTCACCGGGGGCGAGTTCCGGGCGTGGACGGTCACCATCGCCCGTAACCGCGCCATGGACCACCTGCGCCGGATGCGCCGCCGCCCCTCGCTCCCGGTCCCGGTGCAGGCGCTCGTCGAACTCGCCAGCGACGCGGACACCGCCGAGCGAGCAAGCGAGACGATCGGCACCGAGACCGCCCTCGCGCTGATCGCCACCCTGCCGCCACGGGAGGCCGAGGCAGTCCTGCTGCGGGCCGTGATCGGGCTGGACGCGGGATCCGCCGGCCGGGTGCTGGGTCGCCGGGCCGGTGCCGTGCGGACCGCCGCTCACCGAGGTCTACGCCGGCTCGCGGTTCTGCTGGAGCGGCAGAGCCCGGCCGGATCACCAGTCGGGGTCGAGGGGGTGCCGCCGCCGCGTACGGGGAGCGGCTCCGCCCTGCGAGCACCGCACGCCGAACCGGCGGACGGCTGACGTGAGGGGACTCCCGATGAACCCGTTCCGGCGGGCCGACCACGCCGACACCGAGCGGCTGCTCGACTCGGCCCACGCCGCGATGGGCAGCACGCTGGATCAGGGCCGCTCCGCTGCCTCCACGGAAGCGGACGCGACATCGCCTCAGGTGCGGCTGACCGCCTCGAACGTGCCCCCGGCCGGGCCGGTGGCCGCGTTGCTCGCCGCAGCGGCCGGGCCCGCCCGCCCGGGCGAGTTGGCCGGCGAGGAGGCGGCGCTGGCCGCGTTCCGGGCCGCCCGGGCCAACCCGGCGCAGGCCGTGCCGCAGCGGCCACGCCGTCGCCGAATGACCACCGGCGCGGTGGCCTGGATCGGCGCGGTGGCAGTTACCGCCACTGCCGGAGCGGCCTTCGCGGCGGTCGCCCGGGACCGAGCGCCAGACCCGGTCGCACCGGCCCCATCGCGCACGTCACCCTCGCCGCACCAGGGCGCATCCCGGTCGGCCGAACCCGGTCGGTCGGTGCCTCCCGGCGGCCTGTCGCCGGGCGCGCCGCCGCCCGCCACCGCCACGCCGTCGCCAAGTCCCGCGCCCGCCGGCCAGGTACATGGACTGTGCCGCGCGTGGCAGGCCAAGAAGCCCGACCAACGGACGAAGGCGCTGCGCACGCCGGCCTTCCAGAGGCTGGTGACCGCCGCCGGCGGCCCCGACGAGGTCGAGGCGTACTGCCAGCGGTTGGTGCCCGAGACGAAGCCGACCGAGTCGGCGAAGGTCGCGCCCTCCGTGCCGGCGAAGGGCAAGGCGTCCCCATCGACGAAGGCCGCGCCCTCACCGCCGGGACCGGGCCACCCCGCCGGCGGCTGAACGGTCGGCGGCTGGAGCGGCCTGGTTCCGCCCTGCGTCGGAAATTCGTCTGTTAGACAGAGGTTGGTGGTGCCGTGCACGCACCCCGACGGTGTCGGTGGGTGGGTTTACGGTGGCACAGTGTGCCGGAACCGGCGCACGGGAAAGGGGGCCCGACCCTTGGTGACGTCGCCCGACCTGGACCGCAGCGCCATTCTGCGCGAGTCCGCAGCCGCAGTCCGACACCTCGCCCGGATCTGCTTCAAGACCGGCCCACCCACCCACACCGGCGTCGAACTGGAATGGACCGTGCACGACGCCGCCGATCCCGCCCGCCCCGTCGACGCGACGCGGCTACGGGCGGCGCTGGGGCGGCACAGCCCCGCCACGCTGGATGCCACCAGCCCCGCCGAGTCGCTGCGACACGGTGGCATGGTCACCCTGGAACCGGGTGGCCAGTTGGAGATCTCCACCCCGCCCCGCCCCTCGGTCGCCGCGTTGATCCGCGCCACCGAGGCCGACATCGCCCAGGTCACCGACCTGCTGGCCGCCGCCGGGCTGATCCTCGGCCGCAGCGGCATCGACCCTCACCGACGGCCTCGCCCGGTGCTGGAAACCCCCCGCTACCGCGCGATGCGCGGGGCCTTCGACCGCCATGGCCCGGCCGGCCGCACGATGATGTACAGCACCGCCGGCCTGCAGATCTGCCTCGACGCCGGTGAGCCGGGCCAGGTCGCGGACCGCTGGGCCGCGGCCCACGCGGTCGGGCCCCCACTGCTCGCGGCATTCGCGTCCGCCGCTCGACACGCCGGGCGGCGCACCGGTTGGGCCTCGGCCCGGATGGCCGCCTGGCTGGCCATCGACCCGGCCCGGACCCGCCCGGTCTGGTCGCCCGCCCGCGCCGGGGACGATCCGACCGACGCCTGGATCAGCTATGTGCTCGCCGCGCCGCTGCTCTGCCTGCGCCGGCACGACGCCGACTGGGCCGCGCCGCCCGGCGTGACCTTCGCCGACTGGCTCGACGGCGCGCTGCCACAACCACCCACCACCGATGACCTCGACTACCACGTCAGCACCCTCTTCCCGCCGGTGCGGCCGCGCGGCTATCTGGAGCTGCGCTACCTGGACGCCCAACCCGAACGAGGCTGGCGGCTGCCGCTGGCGGTGCTGTCCGCCCTGTTCAGCGACCCGGGCACCGTGCGCGAGGCGTACACGATCGCCACGCCGGTGGCGCACCGCTGGTCGGCCGCCGCCCGGCACGGTCTGACCGACCCGGCGCTGGCCGCCGCCGCGGCGGCCCTGCTCGGCCTTGCCCTGACCGCCCTGCCCCGGCTGGAACTGCCGGCCAGCACGCACGACGAGGTCCAGCGAGGTGTACGCCAGCGGCTGGCCGCCGCAGAGAGGAGAGACCAGTGAGCGCGAGGAGTGAGCCGGGGTTGCGAGCCTCGCAGTCGCGAACGGAGGGCGGCTCGGTGAGCGCGAGGAGTGAGCCGGGGTTGCGAGCCTCGCCGTCGGGCCGGGTCGACGGGGAGCGGTTGCGCGACCGGATCGCGGTGGAGTTGGCGCGGGCCCGTGCCCGCACCACGTTGTTGACCGAGGTGGTGGACGACGTCGACCTGACGCGCCAGCACTCACCGCTGATGTCGCCGCTGGTCTGGGACCTTGCCCACGTGGGTAACCAGGAGGAGCTCTGGTTGGTCCGTGACGTCGGGGGCCGGGAGCCGGTCCGGTGTGACATCGACGAGCTGTACGACGCGTTCAAGCAGCCGCGCCGGGACCGCCCCGCGCTGCCGCTGTTGCCGCCCGCGGAGGCGCGCGCCTATCTGGCCACCGTGCGGGACAAGGTGCACGACCTGCTTGACGCGGTGGCCTTCACCGAGCGGCCGCTGGTCGCCGACGGGTTCGCCTTCGGCATGATCGTTCAGCACGAGCAGCAGCACGACGAGACCATGCTCGCCACTCACCAGCTGCGTTCGGGGCCGGCGGTGCTGCACGCCCCGGCGCCGCCCGAGCCGTCGGTCCGGGTTGGCGCGGAGGTGCTGGTGCCGGCCGGCGAGTTCACCATGGGCACCGACACCGATCCGTGGGCGTTGGACAACGAACGTCCGGCGCACCGGGTCAACCTCCCGGCGTACGTCATCGACGCCGCCCCTGTGACCAATGGCCAGTACGCGACCTTCATCGCCGACGGGGGCTACGCCGAGCAGCGCTGGTGGAGCCCGGCCGGCTGGGATCATCGGGTTCGGGAGCAGCTCAGCGCACCGATGCACTGGCGTCGGGACGGTGACGACTGGTCGTATCGGCGCTTCGGGCAGTGGGCTCGGGTCCGCGCCGACGAGCCGGTGGTGCACGTGTGCTGGTACGAGGCGCAGGCGTACGCGGCGTGGGCCGGCAAGCGGCTGCCGACCGAGGCGGAGTGGGAGAAGGCGGCCCGGTGGGATCCGACGACCGGGCGGTCACGCCGTTACCCGTGGGGGGACGACGACCCGACTGAGGCGCACGCCAACCTCGACCAGCGTCATCTGATGCCGGCGCCGGTGGGCGCGTATCCGGCCGGCGCCTCGCCGTTGGGTGTGCACCAGCTGATTGGGGACGTCTGGGAGTGGACCTCGACCACGTTCGGCGGGCATCCGGGGTTCGCCGCGTTTCCCTACCGTGAATACTCGGAGGTCTTCTTCGGCGACGACTACCGGGTGCTGCGCGGCGGCTCGTTCGGCACCGACCGCTCTGCCTGCCGGGGCACCTTCCGCAACTGGGACTATCCGATCCGCCGGCAGATCTTCAGCGGTTTCCGCTGCGCGCGGGATGTGCGACCGGACGAGTCGTACCGGTGAGTCGCCGTACGACCGGCGGCCCGGTGGCGGGCCGGGGGCGCTGATGTGTCGCCACCTGGCCTACCTGGGGCCGCCGGTCACCCTTGCCGAGCTGCTGTTCGACCCTCCGCACTCGCTGGTGCGGCAGTCCTGGGCACCCCGCGACATGCGCGGTGGCGGCACGATCAACGCTGACGGGTTCGGTGTCGGCTGGTACCCGGGCGAGGGTGAGCCGGTGCGCTACCGGCGGGCGCAGCCGATCTGGAGCGATCCGACAATCGCCCAGCTCGCGGCGGTGACCCGCAGCGCAGCGGTGCTGGCGGCGGTGCGTTCGGCCACGGTCGGGATGGCGGTGCTCGACGGGGCGGCGGCGCCCTTCGCCGAGGGGCGGTGGCTGTTCAGTCACAACGGTGTGGTCCGCGGCTGGCCGGACGCGGTGGTGCCGCTCGCCGCCGATCTGCCGGTGCGTGACCTGCTCACCCTGGACGCCACCACCGACTCGGCGTTGCTCTGGGCGCTGGTGCGGCATCGGTTGCGCGCTGGTGCCGACCCGGCCGAGGCGGTCGGGCGGACGGTGGCCGACGTCGCCGCCGCCGCACCCGGGTCGCGCCTCAATGTGCTGCTCACCGACGGGCATCGGGTGGTGGCCAGCGTGGCGGGGCACGCGTTGTCGGTCCGCGAGACGCCGGGTTCGGTGCTGCTCGCCTCCGAGCCGCACGACGACGATCCCGGGTGGCGGGCGGTGCCGGAGGGGCACCTCGTCGTCGCCACCGCGGGCGAGCTGCGGGTAGGTCCACTGCCGGCCCCGGTACGCCACGCCGGGCCGGCAGGCAATGGTTGATCGAACAGAGGAGCGAACGGATGACCGCGGAACCCCTGGAGATCTATCTCGAAGAGGGTGACCTGGAGCGTAGTCTGCGCGACGACGTCCGGGCCGGGCTGAGCGCCGCGCCGAAGTGGCTGCCGCCGAAGTGGTTCTACGACGCCCGGGGCAGCGAACTCTTCGAGGAGATCACCCGACTGCCCGAGTACTACCCGACCCGGGCCGAGCGGGCGGTCCTTGCCGAGCGCGCTCCCGAGATCGCGGCGCTGACCGGGGCCAAGACTCTGATCGAGTTGGGTTCCGGTTCGTCGGAGAAGACCCGGCTGTTGCTGGACGCCTTCACCCGCCGGGGTGGGCTGGGCACCTTCGTTCCTCTCGACGTGTCGGTCAGTGCGCTGCGCGGGTCCACCGCGGAGATCGCCGCCGACTATCCCCGCCTGCGGGTCCGGGGCATCGTGGGGGACTTCACCCGGCAACTGGACCGGCTGCCCACGGGCGGCCGGCGGTTGGTGGTGTTCCTCGGCGGCACCATCGGCAACCTCCTGCCCGCCGAGCGGGCCGAGTTCCTCACCGCGATGCGTGCCGCGTTGGAGGTCGGCGACTGGTTGTTGCTCGGCACGGACCTGGTGAAGGACCCGTCGGTGATCGTGCCCGCGTACGACGACGCCGCCGGGGTCACCGCCGAGTTCAACCGCAATGTGCTGCACGTGATCAATCGGGAGTTGGGTGCCGACTTCGACCCGGCCGCGTTCGAGCACGTCGCCGTCTGGGATCCCGACCACGAGTGGATCGAGATGCGGTTGCGGGCGACCCGGCCGATGAGCGTGCGGGTGCTGGGCCTGACCGTCGACTTCGCGGCGGGGGAGGAGCTGCGTACCGAGGTTTCGGCGAAGTTCCACCCGGAGGGGATCGCCGCGGAGCTGGCGGCGGCCGGCTTCGCCACGGCGGAGTTCTGGACCGATCCGGACGGGCTCTTCGGCGTCACCCTGGCGCGGGCGCGGTGAGCCTGTTCACCCGGCTCGGTCGGGCCCGGCGGTGATCCGATAGGCTGATCACGCGAAGGGGAGTAGCCCCCAATGTCGTGGTCGACATACTGGTGCGTTCCGCATCCGGCCACGCGGCCCCGGTTTCCGGGGCGGGCGAGACCTTCGACTCAGGCTGTTGCAGCCGGGTCGAGGGCGCCCCTGTACCTCCTCCCGGCGTGAACGGGAAGGACGTCATGGAGGGATTTTTCGCCGCGCTGGTCGTCAGCTTCGGCGTCATCTTCGTCGCCGAGCTGGGGGACAAGTCCCAGCTGATGGCGCTGACCTTCGCCACGCGGTTCAAACCGATCCCGGTGTTGATCGGCATCACGGTCGCCACCGCGGTGGTGCACCTGGCGTCGGTCGCCATCGGCGCGGGTCTCGGGGCGGTGCTGCCGACCGAGTGGATCTCCCTGGTGGCCGGTGTGGCGTTCCTCGGGTTCGGTGCGTGGACCCTCCGCGGGGACAAGCTCACCGAGGAGGAGAAGCGCAAGGCGGAGAAGACCAACAAGACCGCGCTGGTGGCGGTGTCGGTGGCGTTCTTCCTCGCCGAGCTGGGCGACAAGACGATGCTCGCCACGATCACGCTCGCCACCAAGTACGGCTGGTTCGGCACCTGGCTCGGCTCCACCATCGGCATGGTGGCCGCGGACGCGCTGGCCATCATGGTCGGCCGGATGCTCGGTCGGCGGCTGCCGGAGAAGACCATCAAGTACGGCGCCGCGATCCTTTTCGCCATCTCCGGTCTCTGGCTGATCCTGGAGGCGGTGAACGAGCTGACCTGAGCGCCGACTAGCTGCCCGGTTGACGGGTAACGGCCCGGGGTGGACCCGGCCGAGTTGTTGCGCCAGGGCGACCAGGTGCTGGTTGCGGTGGTGGAGGTGGCCGGCGCGCTGGTGATCTTCGTTGGTGCGATGTGGGCGGCGGCGCGGTTCGTGGTCGAGGGGCTGCGACACCGCACCGCCGCCCGCTTCACGCCGATCCGGCTCTCGCTGGGTCGCTTTCTGACCCTGGGTTTGGAGTTCCAGCTGGCGGCCGACGTGTTGCGCACGGCGGTCTCCCCGTCGTTCACGCAGATCGGCCAACTGGCCGCGATCGCCACGATCCGGACGGCGTTGAACTACTTCCTGGGCCGCGAGATCCGTCAGGAGCAGCGTCAGGTGGCCGAGGGGGAACGTCGACCGTGATGGGCGCTCTGGTCACGGCGGTCACCGCCCTGGCGTTGGTCGCCGGGGTGGTCACCACGCTCAGCACCGGTGCGCTGCGCAGCGGCGTCCGGGTACTGCTGGACCTGCTCACCGCGGCTGGTCTGCTCCGGCTCGTTGGTGAGCCGGATTGGAACGGCCTGGCCAGCGCGGTGGCGATCATCGCCCTGCGTCAGCTGCTCGGGGCGGCGCTGAGCAGCCCACCACCGTGGTCGGGCCGACAATCCCCGGCGCGCTGCGCCGACGACGATCACCACCTACCGTTGGCCTCAACAGGTGAAACCGGTAAAGCGGGAGGATGACCACATGAGCCGGCACGACGAACCGAACGAGTACGGCTTCTCCGGCGCTGCCACCGCCCCGGAGCCGCCGCCCGGCGGGAAGCCCGACGAGCAGGACCGCGTCGAGGCGGTGGCGGTGCCGGGCGACGACCTCACCGGGCCGACGGCCGAGGCGTTGGCCGAGGAGACCGAGGACCTGCCACCCGCCGACCGTCGCCACTGAGCGTAGGCCCGCGCGATTGGTGCGGCGGCGCGGCACGACGGCGAACCCGCGATCGTCGGGCCGCGCCGCCGCCGCGTGCGATGGGCCGCGCCGCCGCCGCGTGCGATGGGCCGCGCCGCCGCCGCGTGCGATGGGCCGCGCCGCCGCCGCGTGCGATGGGCCGCGCCGCCGCCGCGTGCGATGGGCCGCGCCGCCGCCGCGTGCGATGGGCCGCGCCGCCGCCGCGTGCGATGGGCCGCGTCGGCGGGTTCAGCGAGCGTCGGGGTGCTGGTAGACGTCGGGTACGCCGTCCCCGTCGGCGTCCAGCCGCTCCCGCTGTGCCACCCTCCGGTACGCCGCGTTGCGGCGGGAGAGCACCGTGGCGGCCAGCCCGGCCGAGATCACCGAGCCGAGCAGCACGGCCGCCTTGACCCGGTCGTCGGCCGTGCTGCCCGCCCCGAAGGCCAGGTCGCCGATGAGCAGCGAGACGGTGAATCCGACGCCGGCCAGCAGGGCGATCCCGAGCAGGTCGGCCCAGGTGATGTCCTCGTCCAGTTCGGCGCGGGTGAACCGGGCCAGCAGGTACGTCGAGCCGAAGATGCCGATGCTCTTGCCGAACACCAGGCTGGCGACGATGGCGATCACCAGCGGGTCGCTCAGTAGGGCACCCAGGTCGGTGCCGCGCAGGGTGACCCCGGCGGCGAACAGGGCGAAGATGGGCACCGCGAAGCCGGCCGACACCGGCCGCCAGCGATGCTCCAGCCGGGCGGCGAGGCCGCCCTCGCCCGCCCCCGCGTCGCTGGTGGCCGGCTGGTCGCCGCCCACCGGTCGGCGGGCGAGCACCGGGACCGTGAAGCCGAGCAGGACACCGGCCACCGTGGCGTGCACGCCGGAGGCGTGCATCAGTGTCCAGGCGGCCACCGCGAGGGGGATCAGCGCCCACCACCAGGTGCGCCCGCGCTGCACCAGCAGCGCGAAGAGCCCGATCGGCGCCAACGCGGCGAGCAGCGGAACGGGTTGAAAGTCGGCGGTGTAGAAGATCGCGATGATGGTGATCGCGAACAGGTCGTCGACCACCGCGAGGGTGAGCAGGAACGCGCGTAGGCCCTGGGGTAGGTGAGAGCTGACCACCGCGAGCACGGCGAGCGCGAAAGCGATGTCGGTGGCGGTCGGAATGGCCCAACCGCGCAGGCCGTCCCCGCCCGCGCTCAACACCACCGCCACGTAGATCAGCGCCGGCAGCAGCATCCCGCCCAGGGCGGCCACCACCGGCAACGCGGCCCGGCGCGGGTCGCGCAGGTCACCGGCCACGAACTCCCGTTTGAGTTCCAGGCCCACCACGAAGAAGAAGATGGCCAGCAGGCCGTCCGCCGCCCAGGTGGCCAGATCCAGGTCGAGGTGCCAGGGCGCGCCGGGCCAGGGCACGACGTCGCCGAGCCGGGTGTACGAGTCGGACCACGGGGAGTTGGCCCAGATCAGTGCGACCACGGCACCTGACAGCAGCAGCGCGCCACCGACGGTTTCGGTACGCAGCACGTCGGCCAGGTGCCGGGCCTCCGGCCAGGACGATCGGGAGAACAGCCGGATCTTCGGCGCACGCGGCTCGGATGGTGGGGTGGGGGAGGTCAACTTCGGGCTCACCTACAGGAGTCGGGACAGCAGGAATCCACTCGCCGACCAGACTTCCCGGCACACCGCTGTCGACCCTATCCGGCGGCGTGGTCGGCGGCGACCGCTGGGCCGATCGGACGTCATCCGATCGGTCTTCGACTTTTTCCCCGTTCTCGCCGCAGCCGAATGGGCGTTTGTCGGGTTGGTCATGCGGGCGCACATCTCGCCGCCGGAAAATACATAACTCCGGACATAAGCCGTATGAGCCGCTTTAATGGTTTCACGAGTTTAGAGACGACCTTGGGGGTTTTCGTGAAGTTCTTTGCCGTAACCGGACCGGCACGGGGGCGCTCCTGATGGACCTGCTCCGCCAATTGCGCCACGTGCGTCGGCACTGGTGGGTCGCGCTGGTCACGGTCATGGTGGCTCTCGGCGTCTCGGCGTTTCTGACCGTACGTGCCCAACCCCGGTACGTCGCCTCGGTGACCTTCTTCGTCACCACCCCCAACACCGGCGTCACCGACGCCTACCAGGGCGGGCTCTTCCTCCAGCAGCGTGTCAAGTCGTACGCCGACCTGCTCAGCAGCGACCGGCTGGCGCAGAGCGTGGTGGCCGAGACTCCGGTTGGCCTCACCGCGGACGAGGTGCAGCGCCGGGTGAGCACCACCACCGAGACCGGCACGGTTCTGCTGCGGGCGTCGGTCACCGACACCGACCAGACTCGCGCGTTGCGCGTGACCGAGACCCTCGCCAACAAGTTCGTCGAACTCGTCCAGAAGGTCGAGACGACGCCGGAGGGCAAGGCGCCCATCAAGATCGAAGTGGTCAGTGGCCCGCGGGTCAGCGCCAACCCCGTCTCGCCGCAGCCGGTCCGTAACCTCACCCTCGGTGGCCTGATCGGTCTGATCCTCGGCATCGGTCTGGCGATCCTGCGGGGCGTCGCCGACGTCCGACTGCGTGACGCCGCCGGCCTGCAACGCGCCACCGGCAGCCCGCTGCTCGGCGAGATCCCGTTCGAGGCCGACGCCCGCAGCGCCCCGCTGATCGTGGGCGACGCCGCGACCTCGGCGCGCGCCGAAGCGGTCCGTAAGCTGCGGACCAACCTGCGCTTCGTGGACGTCCACGAGCCGGCTCGGGTCATCGCGGTGACCAGCGCCCTCCAGGGCGAGGGCAAGACCACGCTCTCCTGCAACCTGGCCATCGCACTGGCCGAGGCGGGTTGGCGGGTGCTGCTGGTCGATGCGGACCTGCGCCGCCCGAAGGTCGACGACTACCTGGGCCTGGACGCCGGCGTCGGTCTCACCGACGTGCTGGTCGGCGACGTGAAGGTGGGCGACGTCGTACAGCGCTGGGGAGACAAGTCGCTGCTGGTGCTGCCCAGCGGGTCGGCACCGCCGAACCCGAGCGAGCTGCTCGGCTCCAAGGCCATGTCGGACCTGCTGCTGGCGCTGCGCGAGTCGGCGGACATCGTGATCATCGACACCGCGCCGCTGCTCGCGGTGACCGACGGCGTGGTCGTGGCCGTGCAGGCCGACGGCGCGCTGCTGGTGACCCAGCAGGGCCGTACCTCGCGGACCCAGGTGGCCGCGGCGGCCCGGTCACTGCACTCGGTCTCGGTCCGGCTGCTCGGCTGTGTGCTGAACATGGCCAAGGTGGCCAAGGCCGAGGCGTACCAGTACGAGGCATACCGGGTGGTCGCCTCGACGGCCGGGGCGTCGGTACCGGCCGATCGGGCCGCGTCCGGCCGGCACAGCGCGACCGCCGACGGGGTCAACGGTGTCCCCGACCACACCCAGGAACTCACCCGGCTGCCCCGATGAGCGCGGCGAGGGGTCGCAGCGACCGTTCGATCTCCTCGGCGCAGCGTCGGAAGTCGGCCGCGGTACCGCCGATCGGGTCCCGCAGGTCGTCCTCGTCCGGGGCGGCGGGTTGCAGCCGTCCCCGGGCCTGGGCGGCGGCGGCGATAGCCGCCAGCAACGGGTCGTCGGCCGAGTCGGCGGGTGGCTCGGCCGCCGCGGCCAGCCGGCCGAACTGGCGCAGCGTGAACGTCCGGTGCAGCGCCCCCGGCGCCAACGCGGTGCAGACCGAGCGTTGGCGTCGGGTGGCGGTCAGCACGAGCGTCGCGTCGATCAGGTGCTCGGGGCGCAACCCCCGGGTCCGGAAGGCCGCCGGGTCCGCGCCGCTCTCGGTCGCGACCTCGATGGCGTACGGGTGCATGGTCAGCCCGTCGATCGCGTCGGTGCCGGCGCTGGCCACCTCGACGGGTCGGTCGGCCAGCAGCCGGCGGGCCAGGTATTCAGCCATCGGCGACCGGCACAGGTTGGCGTGGCAGACGAACAACACGCGATCAGCCATCGGTGCCCCTCTCATCGGTGCGGACACGGGCGCTCGCACCGTGAGGGCGGTGCGTCGACGCCGGTGGCCGCGCGGGGAGGGGTTGTCGGCATCGTACGCGGGCCGGACGCGTGCCAGCCGTGGTGCCGCGCCGGACGTCGGCGATCCCTGCGGGACGGGGGCGTACCGGTGAAGATCGGCATCCTGTCGTACCACTTTCCGCCCGAGCCGGCGTTCATCCCCGGAAGCCTCGCCGAGGAGCTGGCTGCGCGTGGTCACGAGGTACGGGTCCTCACCGGCTTTCCGGACTACCCCGGCGGGCACGTCTATCCGGGCTGGCGGCAGCGGTGGCACCACGAGACGCACAGCCAACGGCTGAGCGTCCGACGGGTGCCCCGGTACCCGGGGGGCGCCGCGTCCGTCGGCGGTCGGATGGCCAGCTATCTCTCCTTCGCCGGCAGCGCGGGGCTGGTCGCACGCCGGTTCCTCGGCGACGTGGACGCGCTCTACATCTTCCAGCTGCCGGCGACGACGTTCGCCGCCGCCGGGGTGCTCCGGTTGCTCGGGCGGGTGCCGGCGGTGCTGCACGTGCAGGACGTCTGGGCTCGCGACGGCGCGGACGAGGCGGGTGAGGGGCGCTGGGCGGCGCGGATGGGCAGCACGATGACCCGGATCTACCGGACCGCGGCGCGAATCGCGGTCGCCGCGCCGTCGATGCGGGACCTGGTGGTCGCCGCCGGCGCCGACCCGGCCCGGGTCCGGCTGGTGCTGAACTGGACCGACGAGCGGATCTTCCACCCGGCGACGCCCGGCGCGGCGGCCCGCCAACTGGTCCGTCGAGACGGTCGGTGTGTGGTGATGCACGCCGGGACCATCGGTGCGCGGCAGGGGCTGGAGACCGCGGTCCGGGCGGCTGCGGCGCTGGACCGGACGATGGATCTGGTCCTGGTTGGTTCGGGTGCGGCGGAGCGGCGGGTGCGGGGGCTCGCCGCCGAGCTGGGCGCGAACAATGTCCGCTTCCTGGAGCGGCGGTCGCCGATCGACATGCCCGAGCTGTACGCCGCCGCCGACTACCAGTTGATCATGTTGCGCGATCTTCCGGAGCTGCGCGGCACGGTGCCCGGCAAGCTCCAGGCCGCGCTCTCCTGTGCCGCACCGGTGATCGCCTCGGCCGGCGGGGACACGGCCGAACTGGTCGAACGGACTCGGGCTGGGCTGTCCTGCCCCCCGGAGGACTGGGCGGCGCTGGCCGACCGGTTCTGGTTGGCCGCCACCATTCCGCCGCCGACCCGCACCGAGATGGGCCGCCGGGGGCGAGCCGCGTACCTGCGGGAGATGTCGCTGCCCGCCGGCGTGGACCAGATCGAGCGGCTGTTGCACGAGGCGGCCGGACGAGTCGCACAGCCCACGACAGCACCACGAAGAAAACTCGCATAAAGGACGACAAACGCAATAACGGTACGAAGTTCCCTCGGACGTGCTAAGAACGTCAGGGAATCGACCATCTGTCCGATTCCGGGAACGGGAGTGTGGTGTGACGGAGAGCGAACGACCGATCCGGCGACGGAGCCGGTCCCGGCGTCGTCGGCGGGCCCGACTGCGACGGGCCCTCCTTGGCGCCCTGGTGGTCGGCTCGCTGCTGCTGGCGACCGGCGGGTGGATCGGCTTCCGCGGCTGGCAGGCGCGCGCCCACCTGCTCAACGCCGCTGGCCTGGCCCGCGAGCTGAGCGCCCAGGTCGTCGGTGGAGACACCGACCGTGCCCTGCGAACACTCGCCGCCCTTCAGGAGCAGGCCGGCGCGGCCCGCGCGGCAACGGCTGACCCGAGTTGGCAGATCGGACGACGTACGCCGATCGCCGGCGACGACCTCGACGCCGTCGCGCAGATCGCCGTCGCCATCGACGAGCTGGCCCGGAACGCGTTCCCGACCCTGCTCCGGACGGACCTGACCAGCCTGGTGCCGACCGGCGGCCGGGTGGATCTCGCCCGGCTCGCCGCCGTCTCCACGCAGCTGACCGAGGTGCACGAGTCGGTGCAACGTACGCGCCAGAACCTGGCGGTGGTGCCAGCCGACAGCCTGGTCAGCCAGATCCGACAGGCGTTGACCGACCTGCGCGACGAGATCGACCGGCTGGGCAGCCTCACCACCGCCGCCGACCAGGGCGCCCGACTGCTCCCGCCGCTGCTCGGCGCGAACGGCCCCCGCCGCTACCTGCTCGTCTCGCAGAACCTCGCCGAGCTGCGCGCCACCGGCGGCATGTTCGGCGCGTACGCGATGATCGAGGCGGAGAACGGCGCGGTGAAGATGGGCAAGCAGGGCAGCACTGCGTCGCTCGGTCAGTTCACCCCGGCGCTGAAGGTGCCCGCCGAGGTCCAGGCCCTCTGGACGGACCTGCCCGGCATCTACCCCGCCGACGTCAACCTGTCCCCGCACTTCCCGACCGCCGCCACGCTGTACCGCGAGATGTTCCGGCGCAAGACCGGCACCACGGTCGACGGCGTGCTCGCCGTTGATCCGGTGGTGCTGTCCTACCTGCTCAAGGCGACCGGTCCGGTGCTGGTGCCCGGCGGTGTCCCGCTCGCCAGCGAGAAGGTCGTGCAGACCCTGCTCAACGACAGCTACCAGCGTCTCGACGTCACACAGCAGGACGAGTTCTTCGCGGCGTCGGCGTCGGCGGTGTTCGACGCCTTCTTCAAGAAGAATGTCAACCCGAAGGTGTTGTTGTCCGCATTTGACCGTGCTATCACTGAACGCCGGATATTGTTCTGGAGTGCCCGACCTGAGGAACAGCGGACATTCGACGAGAGCCGGATGGCCGGGACGCTTCCGGAACAGGACACCGTGCCCACTGTCGGCGTGTTCCTCAACGACGGCAGCGGCGCGAAGCTCGGCTACTACCTGCGGCCGACGGCGAACCTCACGGTCGGCGAATGCCGGTCGGACGGCCGCCGCGAGCTCCGGCTGCGGGTGACCCTGCGCTCGACGGCGCCGAAGTCCGGACTTAGCAAATCCGTGCTCGGCCTCGGTCTGGCTGGCGACCCGTACACCGCCCGAACCTTGGTGTCGATCTTCAGCCCGGCTGGTGGAGCGGTGCTGGAGGCCCGACTGGACGGGGCCGAGACGGCGCTCGGCAGCGGCACCGAACGCCGCCGCCAAGTGGCCACGGCCAGCGTCGACGTCGGCCCCGGCGCCGAGCGGGCGCTGGAGGTCACCGTGCTGACGGCCAAGACCGGCGTCGGGCAGGCCGAGCTGTGGCTGACCCCCACCGCCAGCCCCTGGACCACCCAAGTTCATTCCGCACCAAGCTGTGACCAGTAGGAGGGAACCAATCATGCGGCTATCCCGCATCATCATGGCGCTCACGGTCGGCCTGGCCGTGGTGGCCGTGCCGACGGCAGCGGGGGCGGCACAGCCGCAGCCGACGCCCAGCGCGACCACTGACCCGCCGCAACCGCCGCCGTACCCGCCGACCGCCGCGTCGCTGACCGTCAACCGCCCGACGATCTTCCTCGGCGAGACGGTCGTGCTGACCGGTACCAACTTCGGTCCGAACGAGACCGTCGACATCACCGTGACGGTCACTCCGCAGGCCGCTCCGGCCCGCGGCGTGGCTCCGGCTCGCCGCAGCGACGGCAGCACCGTGGCCATGGCCCCGGTGGCTTACCAGGCGAGCGCGCCGCTGAACTTCACGGCGTTCACCGACGCCCAGGGCCGCTTCACCAAGAGCTACAAGCCGTCGGTGACGGGTCTGCTGACCTTCACCGCCACGGGCCGGGAGTCTGGCCGTACCGCCAGCACCGAGCTGCGGGTGCTGCACAAGAAGCAGCCGCTGCCCGTCACGGGTGACAGCCTCGGCACGCCCATGAAGCTCGGTGGCGGCCTGGTCGGCGCCGGAGCGATCATGCTGCTGCTGACCCTGGCCTGGCGTCGCCGCCAGCGCTTCGGAGGTGCGGCGCACTAATCCACACCACCGGGCAGCGCCCGGATCGCACTGAAGCTGGCGCCCGTCGGAACTCCGACGGGCGCCAGCCTGTGTCAGAAAGACGGGCCTGCCAGCGGCGTCATGTCTGTCTCTTGCGGCCTTTGGGTGGTCCGGCCCATTCGTGATCGACTCGAGTTTCCTGAAGTCGGGGTGTCCTGGCGTCCGGGATGCCCCGACTTCCGTAATGGCGAGTGGATCAAGTCAGGCCACGGCGGTTTGGGGTCGCTAGCCGGGCCGTGTGGGGGGTTTGCCCGCCGGAGGGTGTTCTGGGGTGTGGCCGGCTGCACCGGTGGCCCGGAATCATGGCCGGGCCGGGGTCGTTACACACCCCGACGATCGCAGCACCACCGACCCGCCGCCGACCCCTCGGGCGGGCAGGGTTGGAATGCCAGCCAGCGCCCGGTCGTTGCAGTCCCGCGAACGACCGCAGGCACCGCCCCGATGAGGGTGCCGGAGGGTGGGCCACCCGGAATGACCTGGGCCCCCCGGTCGTTACACAGGGACCCGGCGCCACGAGCCCCCGCTCGTCAGG
>NZ_JCADBI010000019.1:0-126778 GCF_059358895.1 Micromonospora sp. BQ32
CCGGCGCCTACGACGTCATCCACGCCCACGACTGGCTCGTCGCCCACACCGCGATGACGTTGCGCGACCACCTGGACATCCCGCTGGTCAGCACGATCCACGCCACCGAGGCCGGTCGGCACCAGGGCTGGCTGCCGGAGGAGATGAACCGCACCATCCACGGTGTCGAGCAGTGGCTCAGCAGCGAGTCCAACCGGGTGATCGTCTGCTCCGGGTACATGCGCGACGAGGTGAACGCGCTGTTCGGCGTACCGGCCGGGCGGGTCGACGTGGTCGCCAACGGCGTGGAGCCGCACCGCTGGCGGGTACCCGCGCGTGCCGTGGCCGCCGCCCGCGCCCGCTTCGCCGGCAACGGCCCGCTGGTCACCTTCGCCGGCCGCCTGGTGTACGAAAAGGGCGTGCAGCACCTGATCGCCGCGCTGCCCCGGCTGCGCGAGCGGCACCCCGGGCTGCGAGCCGTGATCGCCGGCGACGGCCCGTACCGCGCCGAACTGGAGGCCGAGGTGCACCGCCGCGGCCTGGGCGGCATGGTCACCATGCCGGGCTTTCTGGGCGGCACCGACCTGCCGGCGCTGATGGCCGCGTCCGACTGCTTTGTCGTGCCGAGCATCTACGAGCCGTTCGGCATGGTCGCCCTGGAGGGAGCCGCGGCCGGCGCTCCCCTGGCCGTCGCCGCCACCGGTGGCCTCGGCGAGATCGTCGAGCCGGGCGTCACCGGGATGACCTTCCGCCCGCACGACCCGGAGAGCCTGACCGACGCCGTGGACGCGCTGCTGTCGGACGCCGACCGTTCCCGCGTCATGGCCCGCCGCGCCCGCCGGATGGTCCACGACCAGTACGGCTGGGCCGCCATCGCCCAACGCACCGCCGCCAGCTACGCCGCCGCCATCCACCACGACGCCGCGTTCACCGCCGAGCGCGCCGAGCAGCGGATGTCCCAGGGGCGGGCCCTCCCGGCGCTCCCCGAGGGCAACCTCCTCGCCGCCGCCGGCCTGCGCTGACCCTCCACGGCCCGGGCCCGGGCCCGGCTCGGACTGACCCGGCCCGGACTCGGGCCTGGCTCGTGCTCGTGCGGCCTTGATCGACTCGGTTTCCATGAAGTCGGGCTGTCCCGGTGATGGGGACCCCCCGACTTGCGGTTGATCGATTCGGTTTCCTTGAAGTCGGGGCGTCCCGGTGCTGGGGACCGCCCGACTTCCTGAAGGCCGAGTCGATCATGATGTGAGGAGCGCCGCGCACAGCTCCGCGCTGGGCCGCCGGGCTGTGCGGCCGAACGCCCGGGGAGCCGGACCGGGCGCGTAGTTCGCCGCCGGGCGCCGGCCGCGCCGCTGAATGCCGGGCCATCGGGCCGGGGGTCGCGCAGCCCAGCGCCGGTCGGGCCAGCCTGTCAGAATGTGCGAATGTCTCCTCCTGTCGACGCCCTGGATGCCAGTTTTCCGGTCGCCGCCTCGATCGCGCTGGACCTGATCCGACGCCCCGAGGTGACCGAGCGGTGGTCGAGCCCGAGCGCGCTGCCGCACCTGTCCGTGGGTGGCCTGGCGTGCCACCTGGGCCGTCAGGCCGTCCGCGCGGCGGAGCTGCTGCCGACGCCGACCGACCTGCCAACGTTGGAGTCGGCCGACAACCACTACGAGCGGGCCGCCTGGGTCTCTGAGGGGTCCCCGGACAAGGACACCGTCGCCTCCGGCCCCGACGAGGCCGACGCCGTACGCGGGCCGGCCGACCTGCACGCCCGTTCCGCCCGGGCGGTGGAGGAGGTCGGCGACCTGCTCTCCCGAGGTGCGGCCCGTGAGATCGTGCCGATCCCGTGGCAGGGCTGGTCGCTGCGGCGCGGTGATTTCCTGCTCACCCGTCAGCTGGAGATCGTGGTCCACTCCGACGACCTCGCGGTGAGCGTCGGCGTGCCCACGCCGGAGTTCCCGGCGGACGTCTTCGACCCCGTACGCGACCTGCTGGTCCGACTGGCCGTGCGGCGCAACGGCCAGTCCGCGCTGATCAGCGCGCTCAGTCGCAGCGAGCGGGCCAAGGACATCTCCGCCTTCTGACCGCCCGCCCCGTCGCCCGGACCCGGGCCGGGTCGGGCCACGGCCACCGCCCAAACCCGCCACCCCGACCCCGGCCGGGCCACCCACCGCCGCCACCCAAACCCGCCACCCCGACCCAGGCCGGGCCACCCACCGCCGCCGCCCACGCCTGCCGCCCGGACCCTGGCGCCCAGGGCCGGCATCGCCCCGCGCGTGATCGACTCGGCTTCCTGGAAGTCGGGGTGTCCCGACATGGCGGACACCGCGCCTTCAAGGAACCCGAGTCGATCATGCCGGGACGGGGCCATGTCGTCGACCGGCGAGGCCCAGACCCAGGGGTTGACGCCGATGGACGGGGCAGCTTGGAGCGCGGAAAGGCGGCAGGCCGCCGGCCCCGAGGGGTCGACGGCCTGCTGGTGAAGCGAGGAGCGGGTCAGCGCTCGCCGAAGGGGACGTAGTCCCGCTCGGCGGAGCCGACGTAGACCTGCCGCGGGCGGCCGATCTTGGTCTCCGGGTCGTTGATCATCTCGCGCCACTGGGCGATCCAGCCGGGGAGCCGGCCGAGCGCGAACAGCACGGTGAACATCTTGGTCGGGAAACCCATGGCCTTGTAGATCAGGCCGGTGTAGAAGTCCACGTTCGGGTAGAGCCGACGGGAGACGAAGAAGTCGTCGGCGAGGGCGATCTCCTCCAGCTCCATCGCGATGTCCAGCAGCGGGTCGGGCTTGGCCATCCGGCCCAGCACGTCCTGCGCGGCCTTCTTGACGATCGCCGCCCGCGGGTCGTAGTTCTTGTAGACCCGGTGGCCGAAGCCCATCAGCTTGACGCCGTCCTGCTTGTCCTTGACCTTGCGGACGAAGGACCGGACGTCGCCGTCGCCGGCGTGGATCTGCTGGAGCATCTCCAGCACCGCCTGGTTGGCGCCACCGTGCAGGGGGCCGAACAGCGCGTTCACGCCGGCCGAGACCGAGGCGAACAGGTTGGCGTTGCTGGAGCCGACCAGGCGGACGGTCGACGTGGAGCAGTTCTGCTCGTGGTCGGCGTGCAGGACGAAGAGCATGTCCAGCACCTTCGACATCACCGGGTCGACCTCGTACGGCTCCGCCGGCACGCCGAAGGTCATCCGCAGCAGGTTGTCCACGTACCCCAGCGAGTTGTCCGGGTACAGCAGGGGCTGACCGATGGACTTCTTGTACGCGTACGAGGCGATGGTGGGGACCTTCGCCATCAGCCGGACCGTGGAGATCTCCACGTGCTCGGAGTCGAACGGGTCCAGGCTGTCCTGGTAGAAGGTGGACAGGGCGCTCACCGCGGACGAGAGCACCGCCATCGGGTGGGCGTCCCGGGGGAAGCCGTCGAAGAAGCGGCGCATCTCCTCGTGCAGCAGCGAGTGCCGCCGAATCCACTCGGTGAACTCGGTCAGCTGCTGCTCGGTCGGCAGCTCACCGTAGATGAGCAGGTAGGAGACCTCCAGGAAGGAGGACTTCTCGGCCAGCTGCTCGATCGGGTACCCCCGGTAACGCAGGATCCCCGCGTCGCCGTCGATGTAGGTGATCGCGGATGAGGCAGCGGCGGTGTTGACGAAACCGGGGTCGTACGTGGTCATCCCGGTTTCCTTCAGCAGCTTGCTCACCCCGATACCGGCGGGGCCCTCGACCGCAGGATGCACCGGCATCGACAGCTGCCCACCGGGGTGATCGAGCTTGACTTCCGTCATGTGGTTCCTCGCTTCGCCGGCAGATCTACGTTGAATTGCCTTCGCTTCTACCGTAATTGCGGCTCGGGGGACAACGCCCGCCGTGGTTCGGCGGTGAGGTATGCGTCACCCGATTCCCGACCGGGCCGCCGGGAAACCCGGCATCCCGCCAGCCGGGACCGGACCGGACCGAACCCGGGAACAGGCCGGACCGACCCGGAGGCCAGACCGGACCGAACCCGGAAACCTCTTCACGACAGGGCAAGGCGTCGCAGCGTACCGTCCGTCGCGACCTGGAAGACGTCGAGCTGGTTGGTGCCGGCGTGGAACAACCTGTCGTCGGCGAGCAGGGCGGCGAACCGGCGTCCGCCGGGGTCGGCGGGCACCACCGGGACGACGGCCCCGATCCGGCCGTTGACGGCGACGGCGAGGAGGGTGCCGTCCGGGATCCGGTCCGGCACGTCGCCCCAGACGAGCGCCGGGAGGGTGCCGGTGTCCGGGTCGGTGGCGGTGAACGCGGCCAGGTCGGCGACCCGGGCGCTGCCGGCGGCCGGGCCGGCGCGTACCTCGGTGCCGACCAGGGGGTGCGGTGTCGGCAGGGGTGGCGGGGCGGGCACGCCACCGGGGAAGGTGACCGGTTCGCCGGGGCGGTCGTAGAAGTGCTTCGTACCGTCGGGGCGGGGTGCCTGCCGGGCGGAGCGCCCGTCGGCCTGCCAGGGCAGCCGGATACCGGCCTCGTCGGCCACGGTCGGCAGCAGGTCGACGTGTTCCCAGTTGCGGTCGTCCACCCGGCCGGTCTGCTGTCGGGGTTCCTTGACGAACGTCGGCACCCAGGCGACCTCGTCGGCGGCGGCCTTGATGGCGTCCATGCCCCGGCCCTGGGCGCCGGCACGGAAGCTGACCCCGTGGTCGGCGGTCACCACGACGAGGGCCTGGTCGTAGAGGCCGTTGGCGCGCAGCGTCCGCAGCGTCTCGCCGATCAGCCGGTCGGTGTAGCCGAGCTGGGCGAGGTGCCGCTGCCGGGCCAGGTCGACCCAGCCGGCGCCGTCGTTGGGCAGGTCCTCGGGGGCGTCGTAGCGCGCCCCGGACGGCAGGTACGCCCACGGTGAGTGCGGCATCAGCAGGTGCAGGAAGTGCAGGGTGGGCCGGGTCGTCGGCTTCAGCCCGGCGAGGAAGCTGGTGAACCGGGCCGGTTGGTTGTCGTCCAGGCTGTCCCACCGGAACGTCGGGTCGGCCGGCACCGGTTCGGCGGCGTCCAGGCCGGCCTCGGCCCGGGTCTGCTCGCGGTACGAGTCTTCCGGGTCGACAGTGCTCTCCGTCGGCCCGGCGACCCGGCCGAGCAGCTTGCCGGTCTCCCGGACCAGCACGCCGAGCCCCTGCTCGGGGGTGACCGGCTGCTCGCAGCGGCTGGGTGGGCAGAGCCGGGTGATGCTCTCCTCGGCGCGGATGTCGTACAGGCCGCCGAAGGCGGTGAAGATGTTGTCCGGGTACTGCGAGTAGTGCGGGGCGACCGCCCGCGCCGGGTAGCGGCCGGTGAGCATCGCCGGCAGCGCGTTGGGCGTCCACCCGCTGACCCCGGTGGAGTTGCGGTACCAGGTGGAGCCGCCGGCCAGCTCCGCGAAGTGCGGGTACCGCCCGGCGTCGATCTTCCCGTCCGCGCCGAGCAGGCTGACCAGCGGCAGCTCGTCGAGGATCAGCATGACCACCGGCGGGTGCACGGCCGAGCCCTGCGCGGTGCCGGCCGCACCGCCGTCGCCGCGCGGCAGGACCACCGCCGAGGTGGGTGAGGCGAGCAGGAACAGCGCCACGAAGACCACCGGGCCGGCGGCGGCTAGCCGCAGCACCCGGCCCGGCGCCCGCCACCGCCGGTGTGCGGCCGCGCCGGCGGCTCCGGCCAGCACGGCCACCAGCAGCAGCGGTACGCCCCGAAGCGGCGTCACGTGTCGGCCCACCTGCACGGCGAGGGCGGCGACCAGCAGCCCGACCAGCGCGGTGTGGGTGATGGCGCGGGCGGTCCGGCCGGCGAGTCGGCTGAGCGCGCCGAGTAGCGCCACCGCGAGGGTGGGGAGCACCGTCACCAGGGCGACCAGGAGCAGGATCTGGGCCGGGTCGGCGCGGTGGAAGAGGAAGAAGTCGGGGCTGCGGCCGAGCACGTCCAGCAGTGGCTGGGTGACCACGAGACCGACCAGCGCGACGATCTCCAGCAGCCGGCCCAGCTCACCTCGCCAGCCCTGGTCCCACCGCCCCGGGGTCGGGGACGGCCGGTCGGGCGGGGCCGGCGGGTCGACGGAAGCCGGTTCAGCCACCCATCACCGTCCGGTAGAGCGTGCGGGTGCCGGAGGGCAGTTCCAGCCGGTCGGTGATCCGCCCCCGGGCGGCGAGCAACGACTCGAAGGCGTCGCGTCGGTAGTCCGGGAAGAGATTTGCGGGCTTGTTGGCCAGCAGCCGGGTCGCCATCGGGTCCTCCGGGTGGACGAACTCCACCACCATCGCGCCGCCCGGCGCGGTCAGCCCGGCCAGCCAGTCGACCACCTCGGGCAGCGGCACGTTGCGCCCGATCGCCAGGTGGTGCACCACGGCCAGGGCGAGCACCACGTCGGCGGACGCCCGCTCGGCGAAGCCGGCCCGTTCGACGCCCCGCCAGCCGCCACCCGGCGAGGGGTCGGCCAGGTCCAGCACCAGCGGCAGGATGCGGCGCTGCCCCTCGGAGCGCAGCTTTCGGTACAGCTCGTCGACGACGGTCGGGTCCTGCTCGACGGCGACCACGTAGTCGGCGTGCCCGGCCGCCAGCCGGGAGTACCGGCCGTCGTTGGCGCCGAGATCGAGCACCAGGCGGGGGCGGGCGCCGGCGGCCACCGCGACGGCCACGAACTGTTCCTTCGCCACCCGGTCGCGGGCCGAGTAGCCGCAGGTGCGCTGGTAGTCCGACCAGTGGGTCTCGGGCGGGCGGCGGTCCAGCCTGCGGACCAGTTTCTCGATGCCACGTACGGTGGCGAGCAGCAACTCCCGGGAGAAGCCGGCGGCCCGCAGTTGGTCGCGTACCTCGGTGGTGCTGGCGGCGGCGTTGCGTTGCTGCATGGCCCCGTGCAGGTGCAGGTGGGTCAGCACGCCGGGGCGCAGCCGACGGGCCCCGGTGAAGAGCGGCCGCAGCTCGTCGGCCTCGATGCCGTCGACCCGGGCGCGCAGCCACGGTTGGAAGTCGACGCCCAGGTGGGCGGTGAGCATCAGCGGGTAGAGCGCGGTCTGGCAGAACTGCCGGTAGCCGGCCCATGGTTCGCCGTCGCGGACCGGTTCGAAGGAGCCGATGTCGATGAAGACCGGTTGGGCGCCGCGCCACTGGAGGTTGTACGCCGAGCCGTCCTTGGTGGTGAAGCCCTCGCCGAGCGCGGCGTTGAGGATCTCCAGGTGCAGCAGGGCGGCGTCGCGCAGCATGCTGAACGACCACTCGTACGGGTGGGAGACGAACGGGATGCGTTCGTGGCGCAGCACGGCGGCCCACGGCGTCCCGGTCGCGGCGGGCACCAGGGCGGGCGGGGCGTCCTCGGTGGCGCAGACCTTGCGCGCGGCGACGAGCGCCGGGAAGAACGTGCTGCCGGTCAGTGCCCGCCAGTGCTCGGCGGCCTGCGGGTTCAACCCGCGCAGCACCTCGTCGCCGACGTGGAAGACCCGGTTGGCCGGGTCGCGGAAGGAGGCCGGCTCGGGCCGTACCTCGGTGGGTGAGATCGCCATCGTCGGGACTGGGCCGCTCAGCGCTGGTCGGTGGGCTCGCGGCGGAACCGGTCGACCAGCCGTCGCCAGTAGAGCTTCGCGGCGACCGCGGCGCCGGCCACCCCGCCGACGACCGCCTGCACGATCAGGCTGCCGGACCCCGCGTCCAGGTAGGCCAGATGTTCCACCGATCGCTCCTTGCCCTCGCCGTCTCGACAACCCGGCGTCCCGGCCGTACACCGGTGAGGCTTTTGACCCAGAAAGCCGGACTTGTCCATCACCGTACGCCGCTCGTCGTCGCCGTCGCGGGCACATCGGCGTACTCCCAGCCTGGCCACAGAATGTGGCCGGGACGGCCGGTCGCGCCGGTACGCTGCGGACGTGCGCTGGACGATGGTGGACGCGCCGCTGGACTCCTCCGGCGCGGGGCGCGGCGAGGAGCGGGCCCCAGCCGCGCTGCGCCGAGCCGGCCTGCGCGAAGCCCTGGCCGCCGACGACGACGGGCAAATCGACGAGGCGCGGTTACGCGACCCGCACCGCGACCCGGCGAGCGGGGTGATCGGCGCGGCGGGCCTGGTCCGAGCCGGCGGCGCCATCGCCGCGCGGATCGGCGGGCTCATCGCGGACGGCCACCGACCACTCGTGCTCGGCGGGGACTGCGCGATCCTGCCCGGCATCTGCCGGGCCCTGCCCCCGGCGACCGACCTGTGGTTCGTCGACGCGCACCCGGACTTCCTCGACGGCACGAGCTCGCCGACCGGTGAGGCCGCCGACATGGACCTCTCGGTGGTCACCGGGAACGGCCCGGCCGCCGCCGTCGGCGCGGTGGGCGCGCTGATCGAGCCGAGCCGCGTCCACCTGCTCGGGCACCGCCCGGCCACCGACGAGAACAGCCGGGTCGAGGCGGCCCGGATCGACCCGGCGATCCACCAGGTCAACGCCGCCGAGTTGCTGCGCCGGGGCGCGGCGACGGTCGGCGCGGGCCTGGCCGCCGACGGCGACGGACCGGCCTGGCTGCACCTCGACCTGGACGTGGTGGACCCGCGCGACCTGCCCGCGGTGACCTACCCCGAGCCGGACGGCCCGCGCTGGGCGGACCTGATCGCGCTGGTCACGCCGTTGGCCCGCGCCGACCGGCTGCTCGGGATGAGCGTGACCGACCTGAACACCGACGAGGACCCCGACGGGCGGCACACCCGGCGCGTCGTCGAGGTCCTCACCGAGATGCTGTGCGGCTGACCGGCACCGGTGTGCCGTGCGGTGATCATGCGTCAGCTGTGGGATTCGGCAACCGGACGGTGAACACAGTCCGACCTGCACGGCTCTGCACCCCGACCGTGCCGTGGTGGGCCTCCACCACGGCCGCGACGATCGCGAGGCCGAGGCCGGTGCTGCCGTGCGCGCGGGACCGGGAGCTGTCGCCCCGGGCGAACCGCTCGAACATCTCCGGTTGCAGCTCCACCGGCACCCCCGGCCCGTCGTCGGCGACGGTGAGCACGGCGCTGGCGGCGTCGACGGCCAGCGTGGTGGTGACCGTGCTGCCGGGCGGGGTGTGCACCCGGGCGTTGGTGAGCAGGTTCGCCACCACCTGGTGCAGCCGGGCGGCGTCGCCGGGCACCCGGATCGCCACCTCGGGCAGTTCGAGCTGCCAGCGGTGCTCGGGGCCGGCGACGTGCGCGTCGCTGACCGCGTCCACCACCAGGGCGGTCAGGTCGACCGGTTCGACCGCGAGCGGACGGCCGGTGTCGAGGCGGGCCAGCAGCAGCAGGTCGTCGACGAGGCTGGTCATCCGGGTGCTCTCCGACTCCACCCGGCGCAGCGCGTGCGCCACGTCGGCGGGCACCTCGTCGCGGCCACGCCGGGCCACCTCGGCGTAGCCGCGGATCGCCGCGAGGGGCGTCCGCAGTTCGTGGCTGGCGTCGGCGACGAACTGGCGTACCCGGGTCTCGCTGGCCTGCCGGGCGGAGAGCGCGTCGGCGACGTGACCCAACATCCGGTTCAGCGCCGCGCCGACCTGACCGACCTCGGTGCGCGGGTCGGTGTCGGCGGCCGGGACCCGGACGGCGAGCGCCACCTCCCCACGGTCCAGGGGCAGCTCGGTGACGCGGGTGGCGGTGGCGGCCACCCGGTGGAGCGGTCGCAGGGTCGCCCGCACGATCAGCGCACCCGCCACACCGGCGAGCAGCAGCCCGACCGCGGCCACGGCGGCCTGCGCGGCGGCCAGCGCCCAGACGGTCTCCTGGACACCGGATAGCGGCACCGCGACGACACGTACCCGGCCGTCCCAGTACTGCCGGGCCACGGCCCGGTAGTCACCGCGATCGCCGAGGTCGACGGTGCGCGGTGCGGTGTCGACCGGCAGGTCCGCCAGCGCGGCGACCTCCCCCACCGGCACGGACTGCGGGTCGGGGAACGCGTTGGAGGCGCTGTTGTTCAGGGTCCGGGCGCTGGTCACCCGACCGTCGGTGATCTCGGCGACCACCGTGCCGGACGGCAACCCGGGTGGGATGCTCGGTCCGTTGCCGGGGAAGGTCGGCCGCCCCGGACGGTCACCCCGCATCCCCGTCGCCGGGGCCAACTGGGCGTCGAGCCGGTCGATCAGGAAGTGCCGCAGCGCCACCGTGGTCAGGCCCCCGATGCCGACGCTGACCAACGCCAGCAGCGCGAGCAGGGCAACCACCAGTCGGGTACGCAGGGAGCGCCCGGCCAGCCACCCCCGGGCGGCGCGCAGCGGTCGGCGGCTACTCGGCGGGCTTGAGGACATAGCCCGCGCCGCGCAGCGTGTGGATCATTGGCGCCCGGCCGGCGTCGATCTTCTTGCGCAGGTACGAGATGTACAGCTCCACCACGTTGGCCTGGCCACCGAAGTCGTAGTTCCACACCCGGTCGAGGATCTGCGCCTTGCTGAGCACCCGACGCGGGTTGCGCATCAGGTAGCGCAGCAGCTCGAACTCGGTCGCGGTGAGGGTGACGAGCTGGCCGGCCCGGCGGACCTCGTGGCTGTCCTCGTCGAGGCTGAGGTCACCCACGGTCAGCACCGCCTCCTCCCGGGCGGTGATCGCGAGCCCGGAGCGGCGCAGCAGCGCGCGCAGCCGGGCGATCACCTCCTCCAGGCTGAACGGTTTGGTGACGTAGTCGTCGCCGCCGACGGTCAACCCGGCGATGCGTTCCTCGACCGCGTCGCGGGCGGTCAGGAAGAGCACCGGCACGGTGGGGGCGTGCTCGCGCAGCCGGCGCAGCACCTGAAAGCCGTCCAGGTCGGGCAGCATCACGTCGAGCACCACCGCGTCCGGCTGGAACTGTCGGGCGGTGCCCAACGCCGCCATGCCGTTGCCGGCGGTGCGGACCTGCCAACCCTCGTAGCGCAGGGCCATCGACAGCAGGTCGGTGAGCGTCGGTTCGTCGTCGACCACCAGCACCCGGACGGGTTCACCGTCGGGGCGACGCAGCTCGATCCGGCTCGGCGTGGCCCGCCCGTTCATGACCATGGGCCCCATCGTGGCCGCCACGCCTGTGCCACGCCCCTGCGGAAGCTGTGCGCCAGCTGTGCGACCGGGCCGACGCGACGCCGGCGTCGCCACCGGTCAGCCCCGCCTCGTGGTCACTCGGACACCCCGTACGCGTCGGTGCGCACGAAGCGCATGCTCCAGCCGCCCGCCTCGTCGGGCCGGTCGCGTTCGTAGAGGTGGTCGGGGCCCGGCTGAACCGGGCCCGTGCCGTCCGGGTGTCGCATGATCCAACGCTGGGGTGGGGCGCCGTCCGACCCGGCCGGCAGCAGCCGGACCAGACCGTCCGCGGGCCCGCCGACGAAACGTACGGTGACCTCGCTCATCGCGGCGTCCCCTCGGGTGACCGTGCCGGCACAATCGGTGACACCGGCTCTGGCTCGCAAGCTACCGCACGCGCCGCCGTGGCGCAGCGAGGTGCGCGGGGCCGCCTGCCCCCGAATCGGGCTCCGGTTTGCCCAGGTCGGCGCTCGGGTACCGGCATCTGAGCACCCGCCGTCGGCGGGGCCAGGACGAGGAGTGGTCGATGCGCATGCTGGACGGGCGGTACCGGCTCGAACAGCGCATCGGAGTGGGTGGGATGTCCGAGGTGTGGCGGGCGTACGACCAGGTGCTGGATCGGCCGGTCGCGGTGAAGCTCATCTCGCCCGGCCGCGACGATCGGGACGGCCCGGTGGACCGGATCCGCGCGGAGGCCCGGTCGGCGGCCCGCCTGGAACACCCGAACGTGGCGAGCGTGCACGACTTCGGCACCTCCTCGACGTGGCCCGGCCGGCCGGTGCCCTACATCGTGATGGAGTTGGCCGAGGGTGAGACGCTCGCCGTGCACCTGCGCGCCGGCCCGCTGGACTGGCAGATCGCGGTGCGGGTCTGCGCGGAGGTCGCCGCCGCGCTGGCCGCCGCGCACGCCGAGGGCATCGTGCACCGGGACGTCAAGCCGGCCAACGTCATGCTCACCCCGGCCGGGGTGAAGGTGCTCGACTTCGGCATCGCCATCACCGCCGGGGAACCGGACCCGATGCCGACCGGCATGGTGCTGGGCACCCCGGCGTACCTGGCGCCCGAACAGTTGGACGAGGCGCCGGCCACCCCGGCCGCCGACATGTACGCCCTCGGCGTGCTGCTCTACTACAGCCTCACCGCCCGCCTGCCCTACCGCGCGGCGACCGCCAGCGAACTGCTGCTCGTACGCCGCCGTCAGCCACCGGAGCCGCTGCCCGACATCACCGGGCTCCCGCCGGAGGTCGCCGAGCTGTGCCACTCCTGCCTCGCCGACGACCCCGAGCAGCGTCCGACCAGCCTGGTCGCCGCGCTGCTGCTGGCCGAGGCGGTGGACGCCCGGGTGTACGTGCCGATGACGATCCCGACGACCCGCCGGCCGGTACCGATGTCGCCGTGGACCGAACGGGCCGCCGCGGAGGCCACCGAGGCGGTGGCGGTGGCCCACGAGCCGAACCTGCCCTCCGCGCGCTGACCGCACGGGGTTTCGCCGAGCGGTCCGGCGTTTCGCCGGGCGGCGGCGGGGTAGCCCCTGGTGAGCGACGGGAGATACGCGATGCCGGATCAGAGTTCCTGGCTGCGTGAGGCCACAGCGACCGCCGAGGGCGGTCACGTACGTACCGACGATGGCGGGCTCTCCACCGCGCTGGCCTCACCGCTGGCGCCGCACTGCACCGGGCTGACCCCGGAACAGTTGCTGGCAGCGGCCTTCGCCTCCTGCCTGCATCACGCGGCTGTGGAGGTGGCTGGGAAGATCACCGACGAGGCGCACACCGTGCAGGTCCGGGCCGAGGCGAAGCTGGGACGGGACAACGACGGCCGATACCGGGCCGACGTACACGCCGAGATCTCCTCAGCCGGCCTGAGCCGAGACCAACTGGCCGACCTGGTCGAGTACGCCGACCGCCTCTGGCCGTTCTCCAGCGGCGACGCCAGCCGCCACCGCCTGACCGTCACCCCGGCCGAGAACGGCCGACACTGACTCCGCAACCTCTCCGGTGGGAGAGTCGCTGGTGAGCCATATACCAAGGAGTCGTCGCCCGGGGTGTCAGCAGGAAGCCCCGGAGTGGCCCTTTCGGTGGAATGAGCATCGGACGTTCAGATGACCACTTGGCGTGGCCGCGAGTTCGAGCGGCAGACCGGCGACGCGATCGCATTCACCCGTCAAATCGGGAATAACCGTCTGGTGTGATCCGCGAGGTTGATCAGCTTCGCTAAGGTTTTGCCCACTAAAGTCACCATGATCAGGGCAAATTGTGGCGCATGCCACCGTACGGGCCGATGGCATCGGGCATTCAGCTCTTTAGCCTCGTCAGGTGCACCCCGACGACCCCTCCGCCCAGAAGCTGACCGACGCGCGCCCGACCACCATCTCGGACGACGCCGCATCAACCGAACGGACGATCGGCCGTCACCGCGTTCCCGAACCGCCGAGGCGTGCCCTGCTGGGCTCGACCCCGGTACGGGTGGCGCTGGCCACCGGTGTCACCTGTTGCCTCAGCCTCGTGGCGGTCGCCACGGCGCGAGGCAACGACGACACCACCCGTACGGTCGAGCCGCTCGCCGAGGCGGTGGCCGACCGCGCCGCGATCGCCGACGAGCGCGCCTCCCGGTCACTGGACCGCGACCTGGCCCCCGCCCGGGTCCTGCCCAGCCCGACGGCGAAGCCCACGCCCACTCCCACCGTCGTCCGCAAGGCGCCCAAGAAGCCGGTCAAGCCCCGCCGCCCCCGGCCGGTCGCCGGCCTCGACCAGGCCCAGATGGACAACGCGAAGATCATCGTGGACGTCGGCCTGGAGATGAAGATGCCGCGCCGCGCCCTGGTGGTGGCGCTGGCCACCGCCATGCAGGAGAGCAACCTCTACAACCTGGCCAGCGACGTCCTCCCGGAGTCGGCGGAGTACCCGAACCAGGGCAGCGGCTCCGACCACGACTCGGTCGGGCTGTTCCAACAACGGCCCAGCAGCGGCTGGGGCACGGTGGCCCAGCTGATGCGCCCGTCGTACGCCGCGCGGGCCTTCTACAGCGCGCTCAACGAGATCCCCGGCTGGCAGGACATGAGCGTCACCTCCGCCGCCCAGGCCGTACAGATCTCGGCCTACCCGGACGCGTACGCCCAGCACGAGGACCGGGCGACCACCGTCGCGGCGGCGCTCACCACCTGAGCCGAGCGACCACGCCCGTGCCCGCGCGACTCAGCGACGGCCGGGCGGCCGCTCCGCGCCCGCGCCCGGCCCGCCGACTCCGACCCGACTGCCCGGTACGCCAGCGGCCGCGGTGGGGGTGTCCGCGGGCACCTGGTCGACCGTGACCTGGCTGAGGATCTCGTCCACCCGCGCCGCATGTCGTCGACGAGCGTCCAGTGCCGCCTCGACGTCACGTCGGGCCTGCACGGCTTCCGCGTACGCCCGCTCCCGTACCCGCCGTGCCTCCTCGCGGGCCTCGTCGAGTTCGGTGCGGGCCTGGGCCAGCATCTCGGCGGCCTCACGCCGCACCGGGTCACCGGCGTGCCGGGTGACGGCGGCGTCGTCCAGGTCCAGCCGTTGCAGGAGCCCGCTGAGCCAGGCCGCCTCCTGGCGGATTTCGTCCCACTCCCGGGCCGCCCCGGCCGCGCCCTCAGCCCGCGCCGCGAGCCGGGACAACCGGATCCCCAACTCGTCCAGGCAGTAATCCACCTGCCGCTGGTCGTAACCGGTCTCAACGATGGAGAACCTCATACTGTCGCCCCCCAGGCAGCTGCTGTTACTTCCCCACCTGGATCCTCGGCCGCGACCGCTCGCGGCGAGGGGGTTCGGGGAAAATGTTCAGCATGCGCGCGGGCGGCGCCGGCGTCAGCTCCGCTTGGGCAGCACGACGACCCGGCCGAAGAACTCGTCGATGCGGCGCACCACGTCGTTGAAGTCGTCCAGGTCGATCGGCTTGGTGACGTACGCGTTGGCCTGCAACGTGTAACTGCCGACGATGTCGGTGTCGGCGTTGGAGGTGGTGAGCACGACGATCGGGATGGTCCGCAGGTCCTCGTCCTGCTTGACCGCCCCAAGCACCTGCCGACCGTCCATCCGCGGCATGTTCAGATCCAGCAGGATCACGTCGGGTCGACGGGCCTGCTCGTGCCGACCCTCGGCGCGGAGAAACTCCATCGCCTCCTCGCCGTCACTGACCACGTCGATGATCTTGTCGACGTCGGAGTCCGCCAGCGCTTCCTCGATCATGAGCACGTCACCCGGGTCGTCGTCGACCACCAGGATGCGTACCGGCTGCGGGCTGTCTGCGCCCATCACTACCTGCCTCGGAGTCGGCGGGGACGGGACCCTGACGGTCACCGCGCTGGCGGGAAAATACTGGCGGGGAAATCTAGCCCATCAGGAAGCACTGCGGGACGCGGGGTCGACCGACTCCGGCTCGTAGCGCAACACGTCGGCGAGGCCGGTCACCCGCAGCACCCGCTCGACCCGCCCGTTGGCGCCGGTGAGCCGGAGCCACCCCCCGTCGGCCGCCGCCTGGTTGTCGCCCCGGACGAACACCGCCATCCCGGTGGAGTCACAGAACGTGAGGTCGGTCAGGTCGAGCAGCACCCGGTTCTCGCCCGCCGCGCTGAGCCGGTCGATCGCGGCGGTCAGCTCGGGGGCGGTGCTCAGGTCCAGCTCGCCCACGAGCCGCAGGCAGGCGCCACCACCGTCGCCCTCGACGTAGCTGACGCTGAACGTCACCGTTCTCCCCCTCGCTCCACCCACGGTGGGACGTTTGCAGTCCGGCAAGTATACGCAGAGCTGACCCGCCCGCCGTCGAGCGCGGTGATCGATCCGGGGACCCCCGGCGGGTCGGTCAGCGGGCCATGCCGGGCAGCGCCGCACATCCCAGCGCCAGCGCCCGCGCCGCCCGGGGAAAGTCCCGCAGCGCGGCGGCGTAGTGCTCCAGCGGCAGGGCGATCGCCCCGACGGGCACCCCACGACTGCCCAGAATCCCCGACAGCCACTCCACGAACTCCGTGAACAACGAGGCGTCGTCGACGTAGACCGCCGCGGCCAGGAAATCCACGATGTGGCCCAGGTCGCTCACTGTCGCGTCGAGCTGAGCGGCGGTGTACGCCCGTGCCGCCGGCACCCGCTCCCGCAGCTCCGCCAACGCGCTGTCGATCAACTCACCGCGACGGCGCACCAGGCTGGCGTACTCGTCGTCGGCCAGGTGGGCCAGCCTTGCCGGCGGCGCCCCGCGCAGTGCCCGCTCGTCGGCGATCAGCTCGGCCGCCGAGGGCGCGTCCGGCGCCCAGGCCACCCCGAGTTGGCGCGCCCACCGGCCATCCGCGCCGAACCCGCGCCCACCGACCACCACCGGCACGTCCGAGCGGCGGCATGCCTCGATCATCCGGTGGGCGTACGGCAGGCGCATCGGCAGCGCGCACGCCAGCGCGACCGCGTGCGCGTCGTAGCGGTGCAGGTACGACACCAGGTGCGCGGCCGGCACGCTGGCGCCCAGGAAGGTCACCTGCCACCCGCGTAACCGCAGCACCTCGGCCACCAACCGGGGCGGCAGCGCGTGCCACTCCCCGTCCATGCAGGCGACCACGACCCGGCCGCCGGTCGGTCGCGGTTTGACGTGCGCGGAGACCGCCGCCACCACCTGCTCGCTGATGTGGGTGGCCGCGTGCTCCTGGGCGACGCTCCACTCGTTGCGCGCCCACCGCTCGCCCACCTCGGCCTGGGCGGGCGCGACCAGGTCGAGCAACACCCGCTCCGCCGGGACGCCCGCGTCGAGCAGGCCGATCGCCAGGTCGGTCGCGGCGTACTCGTCGGCGTCGGCGAGGTGGTCCAGGTACCCGGAGTACGCCTCGCCGAGGTCCGTGGTGGCCGTTGCGACGGTCACGCGTCAGTCTCCTCTGTCTGGTCGATGCCGGCGGGCACCGAGTGCAGGTGCCGCGCGCTCCGCCCGCCCAGGCCGACCGCCCGCAGCGCCAGCACGGCGATGTCGTCGTGGTCGCCCTGTGCCAGCCAGTCGCAGGTGACCTGCTCGACCCGTTCGGCCAGCGCCGGCGCGGGCATCCGCTGGCAGCCGGTCAGCGCGGTGACCAGCCGCTCGGGGCCGAACTGCTCGTCGCCGCGCCGCCCGCCCCGGGCCTCGGTCACCCCGTCGCTGTAGAGCAGGCAGGTCTCGCCCGGCGCCAACCGCACGGTCACCTCCCCGACCCGGGGATCGGGCACCACCCCGATCAGCATCCCGCGCAACGGCACCGTCTCCACCTCGCCGGAGGCGCGCAGCACCAGCGGCGGCAGATGCCCGCCGCCGGCCATGGTGAGAGTGAGGCCACCGTCGCGCTCCGGGCGGGCCACACCGAGCACTATCGTGGCGAAGCGGCCCTGGCCGTGCGCCTGGGTGGTCTCCAACAGCGCGTCGTTGAGCAGCCGCAGCAACCGCGCGGGGTGCGACTCCAACCGGTGCAGCGCCTGGAGGCACTGGCGCAGCTGGCCGGTGAAAACGGCGGCTTCGACACCCTTGCCCGACACGTCGCCGAGAAAGAACACCGAGCCACCGTCGGGGAGTCGGTGCGAACCGTAGAAGTCGCCGCCGATGCGCAGCCCCGCCTGCGCGGGCCGGTACGCGGTGCCCCACTGCACACCGACGGCCTCGACCGGCTCGACCGGCAGCAGGCTGGCCTGGAGGGTGTCGGCCACCTCCGCCTGGTCGCGGTAGAGCAGCGCGGTGGTCAACGCCGCACCGGCGCGGGCCGCGAACGCGCGGACCAGTTCCACGTCGGCCTCGTCGTACCAGCGGGTGGCGCGACGGGCCACCAGCAGCACACCGACCGGCGCGTCGCGGCCCGGCAGCGGGACGACCCGGGCAGCGCTCTCGGTGCCGGCGAGCCCCGGCAGCCAGCCGGCGTCGACCGCCTGCTCGACCAGCCAGTCCACCGCGTGCGGCTCGGCCCCGGTCAGCCCGTCGGCGATGGCGCTCGGCAACTCGCCGCCGACCAGCACGCCGCTGTCCACCGTCGGCGCCTCGTCGTCGGTGCGCGAGGCCCGCCACCAGCGGGCGCGGCCGGCCCGCGGGGCCAGCACCAGCACCGCCACCTCGGCCAGGGTCGGCACGGCGAGCCGGACGACCGCGGCGGCGGCCCGGTCGGGGTGCAGAGGGTTGCCCAGCTTGTCGCCGACCACGGCCAGGAACGCCGAGCGCGCCCGTTCGGCGAGCAGCGCGTCGGCGCGGCTGACGCTGTCGGTGACGTCCTCGACGTACCAGCAGCAGCGGGCGCCGGAGAGCGGCACCCGGCGCGCGGTGAGCCGCCTCCCGCCATGGGTGAAGCCGCCGGGCACGCCCTCGCTGAGCCCCGGCACACCGGCCGCGCTGAGCAGCTCGCCGGGCGTCACCTCGGGCAGCAACCGCTCGGCCACCGGGCTGACATGCCGCACGCCGCCATCGGCGTCGCAGACCACCAGGCCCTCCCGGAAGTGCTCGACGACCTCGAACCAGTCGGGTGGGGCCTGACCTCGGTCAGGGGCCAACGGCGGCAGGGCAGCAGTGGGGCGGCGAACGTCGGCGGACCACGCCGAGGGTCGTGTCGCGCTCGGCGTGGAGAGCCGTCCGTCGCCCGGGTCCCAGTCCCTGACGTCGGAAGCAGTCACCAGCTGAGCCTCACTCCTTGTCGTTCACCGAACCCGTGCCGGAACCGGCGTCCACGGTCAAAAGTCTCCAGGCCACCCTACGCCGGAACCCGGACACCGGCATCTCACGGCAGGTGGCGGGCACCCGCCACGACGGGGGCGCCGGACGAGGGACACGGGCGCACGTGGCCGCCCCCGCTTTGCGTTTTGTCGCTCGACAAGGAGAATGGTGGGATGCCCGACCAGCTGTTGACCATCGAGACAACCCGGCTCGCCGCCGGGCACGTCCGACTCCGGCTGACCGGTGAACTCGACTACGACACCGCACCCGAGCTGATCGCCGCGGCGGCCGAGCTGCGCGGCGACGCCCCGGTGCTGGTGGACCTGACCGGGGTGACCCTCTGCGATTCCTCCGGGCTGAGCGCGTTGCTGGTGGTGCACCGCGCCGCCGGGGCGATCCAGCTGATCGGGGTCAGCCCACAGCTGCGCCGGATGCTGGACCGCACGGGCCTGAGTGAGTTGCTGGCCGTGGCGCACACCGACGACGACGTGCGCGCCATCGGCTGACCCGTGGGCCACCCCCGTTCTGAACGGGGATGGCCCCCGACCCTGGGACCTGGGGTCGGGGGCCGGAGGAAGGTCTAGGGTGCCGTCATCGGCTGGAGCCGAGGGCCGTCCTCACGCAGCTCGCCGATCGGGGCCGGGTCGATGTCGTCGGGCTTCCCCGAATCGGGCGTCTGATACAGATAGCGGACGAACTGCCCATCCGCCTCGTTGTCGTCCGCGCCGGGCCACTGGCCGATGCAGTCCATGCCGATCACCTCGCGGCCGGTCCCGTCCGCCTCCTCCAGCAGCGCCCACAGGCTCACCGGGTAACACCTGGTGAGTTCTGGTGCGAGCTGCCAGCGCGCGTACCAGCCGGGTCGAGCGGGGACGATCTCGACGATCTGCTTCATGACGGCCTTCCTTCCGCGTACCTCGGAAGAACTCCGGTCCTGACCCGATGGTGCGGGCCGTGCGGGTGAGCGCCCCTCACCCCCGCCGGATGAAGCCTGGCGGAGGCCGGGCCGACCCGGCCGGCGGCCTCCGTTTCGTGCTCCGGGACGGCGGGAAGGCGACGGGCGCAGCCACGATCCCCAGCGGAAGGGATGCCACCATGCGCAAGCAGATGGAGGGCGACAACCAGAGGCGCCGGGCACTGGCCCGGCAGGCCCGCGAACAGAGTCGCCAGCCCAGCGAGATCGGTGCCAGCCTGAGCGCCTCCAAGCAGCTCAAGAGCCTCGATGCGGGCAAGCGGGCCGGGCCACCAGCGGCCGGACCGCACAAACCGGACAGCACCCGGGGCGGGCCGGCACCGCCGCCGGTCGGGAGCGCCGACAATCCGCGGCCCCAGCCGTCGCCGCCGAGCGGCGCGGCCGGCGTGAACAGCGTGGGCTACCACGACCTGGTCGACGAGGTCCGGCGTCGCGCCGGGGTCGACTTCAAGACGGCCAAGGTGGGCACCGAGGCGACCGTGCTGGTCCTCGCGTTCGCCCTGGAGGCCGCCGAGCGGCAGCGGCTGCTGGCCGCGGTGCCGTCGTCGCTGCACGACGTGCTGCCGGTCGACGGCATCGAGCGGCACCAGGACCTGCCCGGCTTCCTGGCCGAGGTGGGCCGGATCAGCGGCAACACCCCGGAGCAGGCCCGGTACCAGGCGGAGGCGACGATCGCCGCGCTCGCCGCGCAGGACGGCGACCTGGTCGAGTCGTTGCACGTACCCGACGGGTTGCGCGACCTGCTGAACCCGCCGGAGGCCGGCGGTGGCCTGGTGGGCGCCTCCACCACCACACCCACCCTGGACGCCGACGAGATCGACGCGGCGCTGGACGACCTGCCCTACTGGTCCGGCGACAGCCAGGGCCTCTACCGGGTGGTCGCGCTGCCGCCCGACAACCTGGACCGGGTGCTCGCCCGGCTGGATCGGCTGCGCCAGGACAACGGCCGCGGCCCGAGCATCGGGCGTCCGGGTGACACCGCCGCCGTGTTGACCGTGCGGACCAACCAGGCCAACGGGGTGACCGCGCTCGACGTGGACCTCGCCCGCCAGATCGACGACGCGATCGACGAGGTGGGGGCCGGGATGGCCGGCGGCTGACGGCCACCGCGACATCGGCGGGCCGGCGGACCGGGGAGAACCCCGCTCCGCCGGCCCGTCGGCCGGGTCGGGCCACGGGACGGGTGGACCGTGGGCTCGGCTAGCGTGCCGGATATGAACCGCGCCGCCGACCGGCTGGAGTTGGTCGTCGACCCGGTCCGCCGGACCGGGCGGACACTGCTGTCCGCCGGGGTCGAGCAGTCGTACGTAAATGTCGAGGATCCCCGCCACCTGCACTTCGAGTACGTTCGGCGGATCGCCTCGGCGGTGCAGCTGTCAGCCCCGGCCGGTGCCCCGCTGAACGTGCTGCACCTGGGTGGCGGCGCGTTGACGCTGCCCCGCTGGCTGGCTGCCACCCGACCCGGTTCCCCGCAACGGGTCGTCGAGCGGGACGCGGCGGTGGTCGAGCTGGTGGCCCGGGAGTTGCCGCCGCTGCCGCCGGAGGTGCGGGTGGAGGTCGCCGACGCCCGGGACGCCCTGACCGGCACCCCCGACGGCCGGTACGACCTGGTGATCGCCGACATCTACCGGGCGGCCCGGATGCCCCGGCACGTCCGCACCGTCGAGTTCGCCGCCGAGGTGGCCCGCACCCTGCGCCCCGACGGGTTGTACCTGGTGAACGTCACGGACCTGCCGCCACTGGTCGGCACCCGGGTGCAGGTCGCCACGTTGCGGGCGGTCTTCGCCGACGTGTGCGTGGTCGGCGACCGGCGGATGCTGCGCGGCCGCAGGTACGGCAACCTGGTGCTCGCCGCGACCTCCCGCCCCGGCGGGCTGCCGGTGGCCCGGCTGGCGGTGGCCGCCCTGCGCGACCCGGTGCCCGGCGGGCTGCTGCACGCCGCCGCGCTGGACACGTTCGTCTCCGGCGCCCACCCCGTCACCGACGCGGACGACAACTCCCGCCACTGATCGCCGTTGCGCCCGCAATGCCGGGTTTCCGACGGCGCGCGTGGGGAAGGCCCGCCGGATGAGCAACACCGACGACCGGGGCACTGCGCGTCGCACTCTGATCGTGATCGGTCTGGTGCTGGCGACCGCGCTCGCGCTGGGGTTCGTGTACGCGACCCGGCGGGTGCTGGTCTGGGCGGTGGTCGCCGCGTTCTTCGCCGTCGCCCTCAAACCCCTCGTCGACCGGCTGCAACGCCGCCTCGTCCGGCGACGGGCGCTGGCCACCCTGCTGGTGTTCCTCGCCGCGTTCGTGCTGCTGGCGATCCTGGCCGCGCTCATCCTGGTGCCGCTGTTCGGCGAGTTGGGCCGCTTCGCCGACCGGGCGCCCGAGCTGCTGCGGGAAGCCCGCGCCGGACGAGGCCCGGTGGGGCAGGCGCTGGAGCGCACCGGGGCACGCCGCTACGTCAGCGAGCACTCCGAGCAGCTACGCGACCTCGGCGGCCGGCTGCGCCAACCCGCCGTCGGTGTGCTGCGCGGCCTCGTCGAGTCGGTCGCCGGGCTGGTCACGGTCATCGTGCTCGCGTACCTCATGGTGTTGGAGACGCCGCGGATCACCCGTGGCGTGCTCGCGGCGGCCGGGGACGGTCAGGGCGAACGGCTGCGCCGGGTGGGCCGGGAGGTGTCGCGGACCGTCACCGGCTACCTCACCGGGAACCTGCTGATCAGCGTCATCTGCGGGGCGTTGACCTTCGTGGTGCTGACCCTCACCGGGGTGCCCTTCGCGGCCGTGATCGCCCTGCTGGTGGCGGTGGCCGACCTGATACCGCTGGTCGGGGCGACCCTCGGCGCGGTGATCGCGGCCGGCGCCGGCTTCCTGCACTCCCCCACCGCCGGGGTGATCGTGCTGGTCTTCTTCGTGGTCTACCAACAGGTGGAGAACCACCTGCTCCAGCCGCTCATCCTGTCCCGCGCGGTCCGGCTGAACCCGTTGACCGTGCTGGTCAGCGTGCTGCTCGCGGCCGAGCTGGCCGGTCTGCTCGGCGCGCTGCTGGCCATCCCCGCCGCCGGCATCATCCAGACCCTGCTGCGCGAGTACGGCCCACGCCGGCTCCGGCCCGCCCCGGCGGCCGGGCCGGCCGCGCGGCCGGCCGGCTCCACCGACTGACCGGCGCGGCGCCCGCTGCCGCCTGCTCTGCGGCGACCGGTCCGGCTGCCCGCTCAGCGGGACCGGGTCGCGACCTCGGGTGTGGTGCTCTCCAACGGCACCGCGTTGGCCGGCACCAGCCCCAACTGGACCGCGGACCGGGTCAGCGCGGCGTCCAACGCCCAGTCGGCGCTGACCCGCGTGCGGTTTCCCGGCATCGCCATCAGGTGGTACGCCCGGGTGACCGCCTTGGCCGCCAACCCGCCCAGGTTCACGTGCAACGGGTTCGCCGCCGCGTCCTTGCCACCCAGGTCGACGACCCACCCCAGGTCGTGGTGCTTGTACGGCTTGCGCTTGCCGAAGCCGTACGATGCGGCGATGTTGTACGCCGCGCGCTTGCCCTGCCGCTGCGCGTGCTGTGCGGTCATCCCGCACACCTTGCCCGGGTTGACCAGGTCGGGCACGGCGGCGGCGTCACCGCACGCGAAGACCTCCGGGTAGCCGGGGACGTTGAGGAACTCGTCGGTGACCAGTCGACCCCGGTCGGTCCGTAGGCCCAGCTCGTTGACGAACGGGTCGGGGCGCACCCCCACACACCACACCAGGGTGCAGGTCGGGACGTACTCACCGTCGGTGAGCTTCACCCCGTCGCAGGTCGCCTCGGCCACCGAGGTGCCCATCCGCACGTCCACCCCACGCCGGTCAAGCACCTTGTGCGAGGTGTCCGACATCCGCTTGTCCAACTCCGGCAGCACCCGCGACGCCACGTCGAGCAGCATCCAGCGCGGCCGGACGGTGAGCCGGGGCCGCTGGGCGTGCAGCGCGTCGGTGAACAGCTGCCCGTGCGCCGCGACCTCGGTGCCGGTGTAGCCCGCCCCGACCACCACGAACGTGGACCGGGCCTGCTGCTCGGCCGGGTCCTCGGCCTGCTCGGCCAGCTCGAGCTGCCGGATGATGTGATCATGCAGGTAGACGGCCTCGGGCAGGCCGCGGAAGCCGTGCGCGTACTCGGTCACCCCCGGGATGGGCAGCAGCTTGTTGACGCTGCCCACGGCGAGCACCAGCCGGTCGTACGCCAGCCGGTTCTTCTCCCCCTCGGCCTGGGTGAAGCCGACCCAGCGGTTCTGCAGGTCGACGTGGTCCGCCTCGCCGACCACCACCCGTACGCCCTTGAGCGTCCCGGTCAGCGGCACGGCGATCCGTCGGGGCTCGACCACCCCGGCCGCCACCTCGGGCAGCAGCGGCAGGTACAGGAAGTAGTCGGTGGAGTTCAGCACCACGATCTCGGCCCGGTCCCGGGCGATCCGGCTCAACGTCTTCGCCGCGTGGTAACCGGCGAACCCGGCCCCCACGATCACCACACGAGGTTTCGTCATTGCGGGCCGTTTCCCGTCGAAGGCCGCGACAAACGTCCGACGCGCCACCCGCGCTCAGCTCGGCTGGAGCCGGACGTGGCCACTGCGGCCCACCGCCTCCCACTCCCACTGTTGGCCGAACGCCCGAACCCGCTCGGCGACGATCCGGCCCAGTTCCTCCGGGACGTCCGGATCGAGGACCAGCCGGCCGTTGACCGGGTTGATGCCGAGCATGGCGCGGATCAGGGCCAGCGGTGTGCCGGCCGCCCACGCCTGCGGGCTGCACGCGGTCGGGTACGGCACGGCGAAGAGCAGCCGCTCCCGATCGAACCCGCTGAGCGCCTCCGGTAGCCGGTAACCGAACTGGTCGGCCGCCTCGAACATCGCCAGACTGATCCGGTTCGACTCGGCCCGGTAGCCGTACCGGGCCAGGCCGAGCGCGGCGATCGAGTTGTCGTGCGGCCAGACGGTGCCCAGGTGGTAGCCGAGGGCGTTGTAGAGCCGCTCCTCGCGGGACAGCGTGCGGATGCCCCAACCGGAGAACATGTCCGGCGACATGAGTTGTCGCACCACCGCGTCCGCCCGTTCCGGCGCGACGATGCCGCTCCACAGCAGGTGACCCATGTTCGAGGTCTTGGAATCGACGCGGTTCTTGTCGCCGTCCAGGGCGACCGCGTAATAGCCGCCCCGCTCCTCGATCCAGAAGTCGTGGTTGAACCGCTCGTACAGGGTGTTGGCCTCGTCGCGCAGCCGGCGGGCCAACGTCGGGTTGTCCAACGGCCCGTCGAACAGCTCGGCCAGCCGACGCTTGGCGTCGTAGGTGTAGCCCTGTAGGTCGCTGGTGGCCAGCGGGAGCACGGGGATCCGGCCGTCGGCGAAGCAGACGCCGTCCGGCGAGTCCCGCCAGCACTGGTTGCCCAGCCCTTCGGGCGAGCGGGTGGCGTACTCGACGTAGCCGTCGCCGTCCCGGTCGCCGTACTCGTCGATCCAGCGCAACGCGGCCAGCGCGTTGTCCCGCAGGTGCCGGACGGTTTCGTCGTCGCCGGTCCAGCGCCAGTACTCGGAGAGCAGGATCAGCCAGAGTTGGGTGGCGTCGGCGGTGCCGTAGTACGGCCCGAACGGCTTCTCGCCACTGCGGGTCAACTCGCCGCTGCGCACCTCGTGCAGGATCTTGCCGGGCTCCTCGTCGGTGAAGTCGTCGCACGTCTCACCCTGCAGCCGGGCCAGGGCGAGCAACGTACCCTTCGCCAGCGCGGGCCCGGCGATCAGCGTCTGGTAGGCGGTGATCAGGGTGTCCCGGCCGAAGACGGCGAGGAACCACGGCAACCCGGCGCCGGGCAGCAGAATCCGCTGGCCCTTGACCTCCAGGTCGAGCCGCAACGCCGCCAGGTCGTTGCGGGACTGTCGCAAGGTGCGCTCCAACGCGGCGTTGTCGCTACGCAGCGTCGCCCGGTCCTCCAGCCACCGGCGCAGCGGGTCGTCGGCCCGACCGTGGATGACGTCGGCGATGTCGCCCCGGACCGGCTCGACCACTCCCATCCCGGGCGGCAGCGGCACGTGCAGGTCGACCTGCCACTCCTCGCGGGGGCGCAGCTCCAGCTCCCAGACCAGGTCGTCGCCCTCGATACGGTCGGCTGGCTTCGCGCAGCACACCCGGGTCTGCGCGGAGAATTCGCCGCGCTGGTAGGAGAAGCACAGCTCGGACCCGTCGTCGGCGTGGTCACGGATGATCTCGGCGGAGCGGTCCCGGACCGTCGACTTGACCTCGAACAGGTCGGCGAAGTCGGCGGCGACGGCCAGCCGCAGCTCGACCCGGACCGGCTCCAGCCGGAAGGAGACCAGTTCCAGGCGCTCGTGAAAGCCGTCGCCGACGTAGCGCAGCCGCCGCAGACCCAGACTGTTCGGCGCCAGCCCGGGCAGTTCGGGGTTGGTGAGCACGTACTGCGCGGAGTAGTGGTCGATCGTCTCGGCGCGCAGCAGCAACAGCTCGCCGCCGTTGACGGTCAGGTTCCAACCACTGATCAGGCGGGTGTCCAGGTGCACGAGCCCACCGATGCTGCCCGGCGGTACATCCCCGCACGCGTTGGAGTACAGGAACGTCGGCCCGCTGAGCACCGCGAGGGAGTCGGGGCCCAACTCGGGCGGGATGGCCCGTTGGTCGGCGCTGTCCGCATTCGCGACGGACAGGCCGGGGAAGGGGTTGGCAGGGGTCGCGCGAACGGCAGCCATGACACCCACCGTAGGAAGCAGGGTACGGAGCGTCATCACCCGGTCCGGGTGAAAGTTCCGGGACTCCAGTGGGCGGTGGGCGGGCGGGCCGACGGTCAGGCGGGGGTTGGCGCGGTGATCGCCCAGCGCTCGTGGTCGCGCCACGCGCCGTCGATGAACAGGTAGTCCGGAGAGAAACCCTCCAGCCGGAAACCCAGCTTGCGGGCCACCCGCCGCGACGGCTCGTTGCCCGGCTGGATGTTTGCCTCCAGCCGGTGCAACCCGACCGAGGTGAACGCGTGGTCGATCACCAGGGCCACGCCTGCCGAAACGTGCCCGGTTCCGCTGTACGGCAGGAACGCCGCGTACCCGAGGTAGCCGCCACGCAGCGCACCCCGCACGATCCCGCTGATGTTCACGTAGCCGGCGATCTCGCCGCTGGCCCGGTCGCAGATCAGGTAGCCGGCGCTGTCGCGGCGACGGATCCGGCGCAGATAGAGCTCGTACTCCTGCGGGTTGGCCGGCGCGGCCAACCACGGGTGGTGCAGATCCCGACTGCGCCGCACGCCGGCCACGAACTCGTCGGAGTCGGTGGGGCGGGGACGGCGGATCGCGGCGGGACCACCGGTACGCAGGTATCTCACGGCGGATCACTCTGACCGACCGGTGCCGCCGTTGTCCAACCGCCGCCAGGTGGGTGGCCCGCGCGGTCGCGTGATCGCGCTCGAACAAGGATGTCGTGGCCTCCGGCAGCGCACATGACCACTACATCACTGATCGAGCACGATCATGCGGAGCTCCGTGTGCCTCCCGGGCCGCGAGCAGCGCGGCGAGGTGGTCCCTGCTCCAGGCGCGCGCCGCTGCGATGAGGGTCAACAGACTGCGTCCCAGCGGGGTGAGTCCGTACTCGACGCGGGGCGGATTCTCCGGGTAGGCGGTCCGCACCACCAGGCCGTCCCGCTCCATCGCGCGCAGGGTCTGCGTCAGGACCTTAGGGGTGACGGCGCGAAGTGGCACCCGGATCTCGGTGAAACGACGCGGGCCGTCCTCCAGGCAGAGCACGACCATCCCGGTCCACTTGTCGCCGATCTGGAACGGCAGCGCGCTGGACGGGCACATCGGATCGAACATCTCCGGATCCAGACCTGTCACCATCCGCCCGAAGCTATCCCAGTAGCTTTGCAGTAACCAGTATCTCGTGGATACCGTCCCTGACGTCGAGGCAGACCGCTGGACGGGGGACGGTTCCATGAGCAGCATCGCCATCTTCGGAGCAGCGGGCAGAGCGGGACGGGCCATCACCGCCGAGGCGCGCGTGCGTGGCCATCGGGTCACCGCCGCTGTCCGGGATCCGCGCACGGCAGACGACATCACGGCGGACGGGATCTCGGTGGTCCGGGGTGACGTCACCGACCCGCGCTCGACATCCGCGATCGCAGCGGGCCACGACGCCGTGGTCAGCGCCGTCACGCCCGCGTCAAGCCCCGAGGCCCTCGCCGCCCTCGACCACCTCGACGACCAGTTCTTCGTCAACGCCGCCGACGCGCTCCTGCACGGCATGGCCGAGGCCGGAGTGGTTCGACTCGTCCTCATTGGCCTGTTCGCCAACCTTCAGGACGAGCACGGTCGCCTGATCCTGGACGACCCCGCGTCGTTCCCCAGCCACCTGCGCCCCTTCGCCCTGTCGCACACCGCCGGCCTGGACCGGCTCCGCACCGCGGACACCACTGTCGACTGGCTCATGCTCACCCCGCCGGCGATGCTGGACGCGGCGGCCCCACGACGGGGCCGGTACCGCCTCGGCGGGGACACCGTGGACCCGTCCGGATCGACGACGTTGTCGTACGCCGATCTCGCCGTCGCGGTGATCGACGAGATCGAAGCCCCTCGGCACCACCGCGCCCGCGTGTCCATCTTCGACTGACGGTGAGCTAGCGGGCCGTCAGCAGGCTGAACTCCTGACCATCGGGGTCGGCCAGCACCAGTCGGCCTGCCCCACCCTGGTCGGCGTCGACCCGCGTCGCCCCCAGCGAGAGCAGACGGTCGACCTCGACCCGCCAATCGACGTCGACAGCCGGGGCGAGGTCGAAACGCACCCGATCCCGGCCCCCGTTCGGCATCGGTGGCGGGCCACCCCAGGTGATCTTCGTGCCGCCGAGCGGCGACTGGATCGCGGTCTCCTCGTCCTGGTCCCAGACCAGCGGCCAGCCCAGCGCAGCGCTCCAGAAGTAGCCGACGGCCTGTGACCCGTCGCAGGCCAGCGCACCGACGAAGCCGCAACCGGCGAGGAACTTGTTGCCCGGCCCGATGACGTCGAACTCGTTGCCCTCGGGGTCGGCGAGCACCACATGATCGATCTCCGGGCCCTGGCCGATGTCGACGTGCCGCGCGCCGAGTTCCAGTGCCCTGGCCACCGTCTGCCGCTGGTCCTCCAGCGAACTGCTGGTCAGATCGAAGTGCATCCGATTCTGGACGACCTTCGGCTGCTGGTTCGGGGCGAAGCGGAGGTGGAACTCGTTGTCGTTGGTGGGTAGGAGCAGGACGCCGTCGTGTGGATCGTCGACGATCTCCCGCCCCAGGAGCCCGGACCAGAACTGCGCGAGCCGCAGAGGCTCGCTCGCGTCGAAGCTGATCGCGAACAGGTGTGCGGTCATCGCTGCGCTCATCTCCCATCGGACCGGACGCCGTGCCAGCCGTCGGAGCGGGAGCCTAGGGGTGTGCCAGGTCGACCGCACCCGAGTTTTCGGGTCGATCGGCGAGGTACGGCGGAGCGCCGCACGGACCGGTACCACCATCGACGAACCCTCTGCTGCCTGACTCGACACGCCGCACGCGGCCCCACATCAGTTGAAAGACCATCGTCGGGACGTGCAGGGTTGTGATCCACTGGCCGGGTGAGCCGAACCCCCTCGATCCCTGCGGCCGACGTCGAGGAGCGACTGTCGCGGGAGCTGAACGTCTGGCTGTGCACGTTACGGCGCGACGGGTCCCCGCACCTGACACCGGTCTGGTTCGTCTACCGCTCCGCGACCTTCTGGGTCGGTTGCGAAAGCCGCAGCGTCAAGGCCCGCAACGTCGTGGTCGACCCGCGGGTGTCGCTGGCCCTGGAAGGCGGCAACGCCCCGGTGGTGGCGGAGGGCGCCGCCCACGTGCACCGAAGTGGATTCCCGATCCCGGTCGTCGAGGCGTTCGCGCGCAAGTACGACGGCTGGGACGTCGGCCGGCAGGTCGGCCCGGACGGCGAGCGGGCGCTGCTGGAGATCCCCGTCCGGCGGTGGCTGCTCGCGGGCACCGCCCAGTGAGTCGCTGACCATCAGCCTCGGCAACACGGTCGGCAGCCGGGCGGACGTGAAGGCCCTGCTTCCCGTACTCCGACCTCGCCCGATCCTACGATTTCCTCCGTGTGTGAGCGGGCTTGCCGCTTCGGCCGAGCGGGCCGATGAACCACGGCGCCAGCCACGGGGTGAGCGCGACGAGACCGACGGCGAGGGCGGTGATGACGGCCTGCCCGATCCGGCCCGGGGTGACACCGACCGCCGGGTCCAGCACGTAGTTGGCGTACCCGTTCGCGGCCGCGTCCGTCACCAGCACCGCGCAGCCCAGCACGAGCCCCTGCACCCGGCGAACGGCCAACAGCGACGCCGCCAACGGATCCCACACAGTCAGGGACGTGAAGTAGAACGTCAGCCACCCGGGCAGGGCGAGCTGCGGCCCGAACTGGGGCAGGAGCAGCTGCACCACGTGCACCCCGGTGCCGTAGGCGAAGACCAGCACGGCGACAGCCACCACGCACCGGACCGCGAGCGGCACACCATGCCATCGACCGGTGCTCATCCGGCCATGTTGCCTCAGCCAGGCAACCGATCCGTCAGAGCGGGCCGGGGAACGTCTGCTCCATCGGCATCGGCACCTGGAGGTAGGTGGTGCCGCGCATGTCCAGCCAGGCCCGGTCCGGCCCGCGCACCAGGCGCACCATCACCTCCTCGCAGGAGGGGCAGCGGGCGACGAGGCCAGGGGCGTGCGAGTAGACGTGCAGGCTGGCCATCGAGCCGGTCATCCCGCAGTTCTCACAGCGACCCATCGCGCTGCTCAGGTCGACGGTGAACAGCTCACGCATCGGGCCGTCGAGCATGTTGCCGTCCAGGTACGACATCTCGGTCATCGAATCTCCTCGACACTGCGTGAGCGAGCGGGCGGTCAGCCGGTGGGGCCGAAGCGTTCGGTCTTGACTCGCCGCGACGGGTGGCCCAGCCCCACCAACAGGTCAGCCACGGTCTCCACGAACGCGGTCGGGCCACAGACGTAGGTGAGTGGTTCCAGGTCCGGCGGCCACCCGTGCGTGTTGACGTCCGCCAGCCCGATCCGGTGCGGCTCACCGCGCCATCCCTCGGGCGCCTCGCGGGTGTAGACGTACGCAACGTCCAGGCCGAAGTCGTCGCGGACCCGGCGGCGCAGCTCGTCGGCGTAGATCACGTCAGCGGGGGTGCGCACCGAGTAGATCAACCGGAACGGCGCCTTGTTGCCCGCCGCCCGCCGGGCCCGGATCATCGCCATCAGCGGCACGACGCCGGAGCCACCGGCGACCAGCTGCACCGGCGCGGTCTCCTCGGGCCGCCAGATGAACCAGCCACCGAGCGGTCCGCGGACCTCCACCGGGTCGCCGGCACCAAAGACATCAATGAGGTACGGGGACACCTCGCCGTCGTGCACCCGCTGCACGGTCACCTCGATGCGCGGGCCTCCCGGCCCGTCCACGGCCGGCCCGGCGACGGAGTACGACCGGGCCGCCTGGTAGCCGTCCGGGGCGGTGAGCCGCAGGTCGACGTGCTGCCCGGGCAGGTGCCCCGGCCAGTCCGGCACCTCCAGCACCAGGGTCTGCGCGGTCGGTGTCTCCATCCGGCGCTCCACCAGCCGGCCAACCTGCCAACGGTTCTTGGTTTGCGGCGGGGTGCTCGTCGCCACGGCGCGCTCAGTCACCCTGGTACCGCTGTTCGCGCCACGGGTCGCCGTAGTCGTGGTACCCGGCGGTCTCCCAGAACCCCGGCTCGTCCATCGTCTTGAGCCGGAGGCCGCGCACCCACTTGGCGGACTTCCAGAAGTACAGGTGCGGCACCAGCAGTCGCGCCGGCCCGCCGTGCTCAGCCGGCAGCGGGGCGCCGTCGAAGGTGTGTACCACCCAGGCCTGACCGCCGCGCAGGTCGTCCAGCGGCAGGTTGGTGGTGTACCCGCCGTAGGAGTGCGCCAGCGCGAAGTGCGCCCCGGTGTCGACGTCGGCGAGCAGCGTGTCCAGTGAGACGCCCTGCCAGTTGGTGCCGAGCTTGGACCAGCGGGTGACGCAGTGGATGTCCACCATCGGCGTCTCCTGCGGCAGGGCCATCAGCTCCTGCCACGACCAGCGGTGCTCGCTGCCGTTCTCGGCGGAGATGACGAACTCCCAGGTGTCCAGTGACACCCGGGGCGTCGGGCCGGCCGAGAGCACCGGAAAGTCCTCGGTCAGATACTGACCGGGTGGCAGGGCCGGCTCCTGCGTTCGGGGCCGACCCTGAAAGCCCGGTGACACGATTCCCATTGCACAGTCGTACCACCCGCACCGGGCGGGGCGGGAGCTTTCCCGCGTACCCCGTCGTCAGCCGGCGCGGCGCGGTCAGCGCCGTTCCGCAACGACCTTCCGGTCCTCGGGCAGGTCGCCGCCCCGGGTGGCGCGCAGGCTGGTCACCGTGACGACCACCAACACACCGATGATCACGCCGAGCGAGGCCAGGGTGGGGATCTGCGGCACGCTGTCCCAGATGCCGTGCGCCCAGTGCAGACCCAGCTTGAGGCCGATGAACGCCAGGATGATGGCGAGGCCGTAGCTGAGGTGCACCAGCCGGCTCAGCGCCGCGTGCAGGACGAAGTAGAGCGCCCGCAGGCCAAGTAGGGCGAACGCGTTGGTGGCGAACACCAGGTACGGGTCCTCGGTGATGCCGTAGACCGCCGGCACCGAGTCGACCGCGAAGACGACGTCGGTGGCCAGCACCGCGACCACCACCAGGGCGAACGGTGTGAGGGCCCGCTTCGCGCCCTGCCGGACGGTCATCTTGGTGCCGTGGTAGTCGTCGACCACCGGCATGACCTTGCGCAGCAGCTTCACCGAGCGCATCTTGTTGATGTCGACTTCCTGCTGATGCCCGGACATGGCATCGCGCAGCAGCTTCACGGCGGTGGCGATGAGGATGATCGCGAAGAGCAGGAAGGCGAAGTCGAGGGTCTGCAAGGCCGCCGCGCCGAGGGCGATGAAGACCGCCCGCAGCACCAGCGCGCCGGCGATGCCGTAGAGCAGCACCCGCTGGGCGAGCACCGCCGGCACCGCGAACGCCGCCAACAGCAGCATGAAGACGAAGAGGTTGTCGACCGAGAGCGACTTCTCCACCAGGTAACCGGTCAGGTACTCCACGCCCTGCTGGGAGCCGTAGCGGGACCAGATCCAACCGCCGAACGCCAGCGGCAGCGCTATGTAGAACGCCGACCAGCCGATGGCCTCCCGCATCGATACCTCGTGCGGGCGACGCGTGACCAGGAAATCCAGCACCAGCAGCAGGACGACCCCGACGATGGTGACCGCCCACAGCGTGGGCGTGCCCACCGAGGACAGGTCACTGGCGGCGGACAGATACGACAGTTGACTCATGCGGGTCTCCTCGAACACGTCATGTTCGAGGTCTCCTTCACCCACCAGCTGGTGGGCAACCACCCGAGGCGCGCCCGGCGCGCCGTACTGACCGGAATGGTTCGTGGGAAGTACTCCCCTCGCACGACAAGGTTAGGCCAGGCCGAATCGCCACGCCAAGCGGGACATCGATGGTTGCCCTGGTAAACCGCTGTGCGTACCCGGAACGAGCGCTGTCAGCCGCGGCGCAGCGTCGCGCCCGGGGCCATCGCCTGCTCGACCAGGCCCCGGTAGTCACGCGGCAGCTGGGTCACCACGTCATCGAACTCACCACCCGTGATCGCCTCGCGCAGGGTGGTGAAGACCGCCCGGCTGGCGTCCTCGGCGGCGGGCTCCCGCACACCGGCGCGCAACGCGACCCGGGCGACGAACTCCGCCGCGCCGAACCGGTCCGCCTGCTCCGTGCTCGGGCTCGGTTTGAGCACCAGTTGCAGCGGTTGGGGCAACTGGGCGGCCAGGTCCAGCACCTCGCCGCCGGTCAACCGCTCGGCGAACGTCTCCAACACGGCCCGGGTCAGCTCGACCGCCCGCTCGGACGACGTGGCGGTGCGCTGGGAAACCTGGTCGATGAAGGTGTCGTAGTTCATCGCGTACTCCCTTGGGCTCGCGTCGGCGTCTGCGGGTACCCGCCGCGGACGAGGAGAAACGGCATCGGTTTTGCCTCCGCCGGGCGGGCGTGACCGGCCAGCGGGCGGGTAACCGCCGCCGGTCGTCACCACATCGATGCCCGAGGGAGCCCACGCCATGGCGAGCTACGCCGACGTCCTGCAGTACCTGTCGAGCCTGGACTACCCGGCCGAGAAGGACGACGTGGTCCGCGAGGCCGAGCGGGAGGGTGCCCCGCCGGACGTGCTGAAGGCGCTGCGGGCCCTGCCGCCGGTCGACTACGCCAACGGGACCGAGGTGGCCCGTTCGGCCGGGATCGAGGCCGCGCCCGAGGTGGGCCCCGCCCAGCGAGCCGAGCAGGCGCGGGACAAACACAACCGGGTCTCGCAGCACCTGCGCGGCATCTGACCCAGCGGTGACGCACACCGCCCTGACCGGGAAGCGGCACGGATGACCCGCACCGGCCCGTCCCGGCCAGCGGACGTGCGCTTCCCGGCCGCGGTGCAGCTCGCCGTGGTGGCGGTGGTCGGCGTCATCGCCGGCTGCGTCTTCACGCTGCTGCTGCCACTGCCGCTCGCCGCACTGGCCGGCTGGGACGTGGGCGCGCTGAGCTGGCTCGTGCTGGTCTGGCACAAGCTCTGGCCGATGGACGCCGAGCGGACCGCCCAACTGGCCGTCCACGAGGACCCGAACCGGGCGATCCGGGACGCCCTGCTCCTCGTCGCCTGCCTGGCCAGCCTGTTGGCGGTGGGGTTGGTCGTGGCCAGCGCGCAGAGCGCGCCCCCCGGTACGGCCCGGGAACTGCACAGCGGCCTGGGCGTACTCAGCGTGGTGCTCTCCTGGTTCGTGGTGCACACCCTGTTCGCCGCCCGGTACGCGCGGATCTACTACACCGGCCCGGACGGCGGGGTGAACTTCAACCAGCCCGAACCACCGCGCTACTCCGACTTCGCGTACGTCGCGTTCACCATCGGGACGACGTTCCAGATCTCCGACACCAACCTGACCAGCAACGAGATGCGTCGTACGGTGCTGCGCCACTCGATGGTGTCGTACCTGTTCGGCGCGTTCATCATCGCCGTGACCGTGAACCTGCTGGCGGGTCTGGCTCGGTGAAGATGCCGCATTCTCCGGGCCGCGCGGACCCCCGAGCGTGACACGGGGCGGGGCCGATCGAAGGGCCGGGACAGGCGGGCGCCCCTGGTCACGAACCGCGACCCAGGGCGCCACGCAAGCCTGCCCAGGCGGTGAACCGCATCCGAACCGGTCGCGGTCACCAGGCGGTGGAGGTCCGCCCGAACCGAGCGGCCAGCACTGCCGGGTCCAACCATACGGCAGAACATCCTCCGTTTGGTCAGAATTTGGGGAAGTGTGGGCCAGGGCACGTCACGGCCGACCGGTCACCTCCGCGTACCGATGCTCCAGGTCGACCCGGGCCAACGCCCCCACCAGCCACGCCAGCTGCTCCGACTCGCCACTGGCCAGGCCGGCCAGGTCGTCCGCCGACCTGCCCAGCCCGAGCCGACGCGCGGCAGCCAACGCCCGCCGGTCGGCGACCGGGGCCACCTCCCGCCACAACGCCTGCGCCTCGCGGAGAAACAGGTCGACGACCTGATCGTCCACGCCCGGAAGCTCGGCGAGGAGCGCCCGCTCCCGGACCGGGTCGTGGTGCGCCACCGCCCGCAACCGGCGCAGATCACCCCGGTACCGCTCGACCACCGTCCGGGCCAGGTCACCCAGCACATCGGCGAGCGCGTCCACGTCACCACGTTGGCCGCTGGCGCGCAGCACCCGTACCCGATCCGCGTGCAGCGAACGGGCCAGCCGGGCCGCGCTGTCCCACCCCTCGTCGCGCAACGCCCGCGCCCCGTCCAACGCCCGCCGGAAGTCACCACGACGGGCCAGCAGCACCGACAGATAGAGCACCTGGAACAGGCTCGCCGGGTTGTTGGTCACCCGGAACCCGTACTGCTCGGCGAAGCCCCGCCCGGTACCGGCGAGCCGGCGCGCCAGACGTTTACGGTCCTCCACCGGAGTGATCAAAGTGGTCGCCATGCCGGCGACTACCCGCGCCACCACCGGCCACACCAGCGGGGGGACGGGCAGGCGTTGTCGTCAACCGTGCAAGCCGCCGGTGCGGTCGCGGGCCTTGAGGCGGGTCGTGGGCAGGGCGGGCGCCGGCAGCGGCGGCGCCGGATCGTCGGCGACCACCCCGAAGCGTCCGTCGCCGGCCATCCAGTCCTCCCGGGCGGCGGCGATCTCCTCGTGTGACCGGCCGACGAAGTTCCACCACATCACCAACGGCTCCTCGAACGGCGTACCGCCCAGCAGCAGCAACCGGGCCCCAGCCCCGCCACGAACGGTCAGCTCCCGGCGGCCCGAGCCCAGATACAGCAGCGCCCCCGGCTCGAACCCGACCCCGGCCGCCTCCGCGGACCCGGACATCGCCAGCACGGCGTACTCGAAATCGGGCCGCAACGCCATCGTCGCCGGCGCCTCGCCGCGCAACTCCAGCTGCACCCCCACCAGCGGCGTGTGCACCACCGCCGGTGACCGCTCACCGGCGAACTCGCCGACCAGCAGGGTGACGTCCAGATCGCCGTCCCGCCAGCGCGGCAGGTCGGCGTGGTGCGCGAAATCGGCCGCGCCGGCTCGCGCCGGGTCCGGCAGCGCCACCCAAAGCTGCACGCCGTGCATCACCGGCGGGTGGGTGGCCGGCGACCGCTCCGAGTGGGCGATGCCGTTCCCGGAGGTCATCACGTTCAGCTGGCCGGGCACGATCGGCTGCACGTTGCCGAGGCTGTCCCGGTGCAGAATCTCCCCGTCGAGCAGCCAGGTCACCGTCTGCAACCCGGTGTGCGGGTGCGGCGGCACCTCCATGCCGGGCCGCTGCGCCACATCGTCCGGGCCGAAATGATCCACGAAACACCACGCGCCAACCATCCGGCGGGCGCGCTGCGGAAGCAGCCGCCGCACCGTGGTGTACCGACCCAACGGCACGTCGTGGCCCGGCAACAACACACTGCCGGGATCGACGTCGGCCACGCCAGGCGGTCGGGTCTGCGCCAGCATCGATTCAGTACGCTCCACCGCCCGACTGTACGCGCACGCCCCCTCGCGACCGCGACGCTTCCAGCCAGGGCGGGCGGGGTTCACCAGCCCGTGGCTGTCGGGGCGGTTCATCGGCGCGGGCTGGCCCCGCGTGGGTCGGCCTGCCATGGGTCGGCCTTGGTTGGGTTCGCTCGGCGTGGGTCGGCCTGGCGTGGGTTCGCTCGGCGTGGGTTCGCTCGGCGTGGGTTCGCTCGGCGTGGGTTCGCTCGGCGTGGGTTCGCTCGGCGTGGGTTCAGCGGTTGCTGGAGGACACGATCACGCTGTTGGCGCCGGCGACCAGGTCCAGGTACAGGCGCTCCGCCGACCGGTCCCAACCCGGCGTACCCAGCACCGAGCCCGCAGCCACCCCATCCCAGCGCTCGTCGCGTACCACCACCGAACCCGCGCCAGCTCCCGCCCGAACCCGTACCGGAGTCTCCCCGGGGACCCGGACATCGAGCTGGCTGGTCCCACCGGTGAGTCGTACGGTCAGGATGCTGGCGGGGTTGTCTGAGCGCGGGCCGGTGGGGTCGCCGGGGCCGGCGGCGGTGATCGGTGGCAGGAGAATCTCGGTGCGGCTGGAGCCGCCGGCGAGTTCCACGCCCAGGAGCCGGGCCCGGGCCAGGTCCAACACCTGACTGCTCACCCCACCAACGAGGTGCAGACGCCAGGCGACCCGCTCATTGAGCAACACCCGTACGACCCGTGGCCCGCGCGTCCCGGACTCCACGAGGTCAAGCCGCACGGTCTCCCCCCGCACCGCCGGTCGGCCCGTCACACCCGAGCCGGCCGGGGTACTGATCTGGTACAGATCATCGCCCAACTCGGCCACCCGCAGCTCGAACGAGGACAACCCATCCGCGAGCACGAAGGTGCCCTTCTGCCGACCCGACAGCGGCGCTGTCAACAGTTGCTCGGCAGCGGCACCCGCACCACCGCGGCGACCCCCAGCCGCGTCCGGGTCAGCGACGCCCCCGGGGCGGCCACCGTCGTCGGGGCGAGTGCCGTCGGGCCCAGTGCCGTCGGGGCGAGTGTCATCGGGGCGGGTGCCGTCGGTTTGGCCGAAGTAGGTCATGCCGAGACGGTTGGGGTCAGCGACGATCACGGCCACCGCTGCCGCACCCAGGAGCAACACGACGGCGGCGGCTGCCACCAACAGGCGAGCGCCGGTGGACCACCGTTGTGGTGTGGCCTCACCCGACGGTTCCGGCTCGGACTCCGGTTCGCGATCCGCGCCGTACCCCACTGCGGCCATGCCCCTATCCCTCCGCCGGTCCCCAACCTGGGGTACGTACCCGCCGGCCGATCGGATCACTCCGCGCCGATCCCGCCACTCCGCTACGTCGCCGCCGCGAATCTTGGACAGTTTCCGTTCGCGCGGAACGGAAACTGTCCAAGATCTACGAGCAGCCACCGATCCGACGACGCCATCCGCCTCCCCCACGGACCCGCGCAGCACGGCATCCCCAGCCCAGCGACCAACGACCAACGACCACCGGCCCAGCGGCCCAGCGGCCCAGCGGCCCAGCGGCCAGCGGCCAGCGGCCAGCGGCCAGCGGCCAGCGGCCAGCGATCAGTGAACGGGGACGGCGATCAGTGAACGGGGACGGCGATTCGTGAACGGCGACCGGCGACCGGCGACCGGCGAGAGCAAAAAGGCCGCTGGCCGGCACCCGGGTTGCGGGTGTCGGCCAGCGGCCGGTGTCGTGCTGGTGGTGCGATGGTGCTTAGTTGCGGGTGGTTCTGCGGTGGTGCTGAGTCGCGGGTCAGCTGTTCCAGTACTGGCCGACCAGGTCGGCGGCCTGCTGCTCCCACTGGGCGTACGCGTCCGGGTACGCCGACACCTGCACCGTCTGCGCGGCGTCGGTCAACGGCATGTCCTGCCACCCATCAACCTGCTTGAGACCCTTGAGGAACGCGGTCGTGGAGTACTCGGGGTCGGTGATCTGTTCCGGGGTACCCCAACCACTGGACGGGCGCTGCTGGAACAGGCCCAGCGAGTCGTGGTCGTTGGCGTCGCCGAGGTGGCCCAGGTTCTCCAACTTCGACTCCTGCAGACTCGTCGCGATCGAGATCACCGCGGCCCGCTCCGGCAGGCCGGCCTTCTTCGTGGCGGCGATGATCGCCTTGACGTTCGCGGTCTGCTCATCGTTCAGGGTGATCCGGGACTGCTCGCCCTGAGTGCCGTGCGGGATCAACTTGCTGATGTCGGGCTTGTCAGCCTGCACCGCAACCGCGACCGGCTTGGCATCGACCGAGTTGGCCACGTGAGCGACCGGGCCGGCGAGCACACCGCCGGCGAACGCGAGACCAGCAACAGACAGCATGCTCTTACGCATGATCGTGTTCATGGGGGGTAGCTCCTTCGGGGGTAGGAACACCCGACCACCAACCAGGGGGACGGCGGCAGGGTGTGAGCACCTCGTCCGGCGCTGCACTTGAAAGGGGGAAGTCTGGGGGACGCCCTGTCGGGCGTCGGGGTCGGCGACCTGACGAGCGGGGGCTCGTGGCGCCGGGTCCCTGTGTAACGACCGGGGGGCCCAGGTCATTCCGGGTGGCCCACCCGCCGACACCCTCATCGGGGCGGTGCCTGCGGCGTTCGCGGGACTGCAACGACCGGTAGGCCGAGGTCATTCCGGGGTGGCCCACCTGCCGGCACCCTCATCAAGGCGGTGCCTGCGGTCGTTCGTTCGGACTGTAACGACCGGGCGGAGGCTGGCATTCCAACCCTGCGCGACCAGCCCCAGGGGTCGGCGGCGGGTCGGTGGTACTGCGATCGTCAGGGTATGTAACGACCCCGACCCGGCCATGATTCCGGCCCACGAGTGCGGCCGGTCACCGCCCATAACACACGGCAACGGACAACCACCCACCAGCACCGGGGCCACGGCGTCGAATCGCCCCTCACCCGCGTGATCCACTCGGGTTCACGGAAGTCGGGGCATCCCGGACGCCCAGACACCGCGACTTCACCAAACCCGAGTCGATCATAAATGCGCTGTCGGGCGCATCACGCTCAATACGGGTAAATCGTACATACCGTCGACATGGTCACAACGGCTGGCGGCGGGCGGACGGGAGCCGGACGGAACTGGACGCTAGGGACGTTCTTGGCTCGTCAGGCGGGAGCGCACCTTTGCGGCACAGGCGCCCAGGGCCGTTTGCGCGTCCAGCCCCAGGCTTTCGATGGCCACCAGCGCGGTGAAGGCGACGTCGGCCAGCTCCGCCGCGACGTCCTCGCGGGTGTGGGTGACACCTTTGCGCGGATTCTGCCCGAGCAGACCGATCCAGGCGGCCGACGCCTCCCCCGCTTCCTCGGTCAGCTTGAGGATGCGGCAGGTCAGTTCGGTCTGCCCGGTTCCGTTCGCCGCGTCCAGCCAGCCGCGCGACGCGCGGGCCGCCTCCCAGATCGACTCGTCCACGGCGACCAGTCAACCCGACCGACCCACCGCCCCCAACGACCGGGTACGGCTGGACAGTCATGGTTGACCGACCGGTCAGCGTACCCATTGACACTGGTCGACGGCGGTTCTACGTTCAGGACGCTACCGGCCGGTAGGCAACCGTCCCGCTGGTCGCCCCCGGGCGACAACCGTCCGATGGGGAGCATCGATGCTGTCCACACCCGTTCGTACCCTCCGCCGGCTGCTCGCCGCCACCGCGACGCTGACCCTCGCAGTCGGGCTGGCCGGTGCCGTGCCGGCCAGCGCGTTCGGTCGCGACGCGAGGGGCGGCGAGCCGCTGCCCGGCTACACCATCGAGAATCCGCCATTGTCGCCGCTGGTCGTGGGCGGCAAACCGACGACGGTACGCCAGGGCGTGCACCGCCACGCCGGGTACATCATCGAGGTCCCCGCCCGGTGGAACGGCGACCTGGTGTTGTGGGCGCACGGCTACCGTGGCCAGGGCACGGTGCTCTCGCCGGAACCGCCGGCCTTCGGGCTGCGCCAGCGTCTCCTGGAGCAGGGGTACGCCTGGGCGTCGTCCTCGTACGACCGTAACGGCTTCGACATCCGCTCCGGGGTGCTGGGCACGAAGGATCTCGCCGACCACTTCGGGCGGACGGTCCGCCGGCCGCAGCACACCTACGTCGCCGGGGTGTCGATGGGTGGGTACGTCATCGGTCGCTCACTGGAGCAGTACCCCGGCTTCTACGACGGCGCGTTGCCGATGTGCGGGGTGCTCGGTGATCAGACGCTGCTCGACTTCTACCTGGACTACAACCTGGTGGCGCAGGCGCTCGCCGGAGTGCCGGCCTATCCCACGCCGGCGGATTACCTGACCAACGCGGTGCCCCGCATCCAGGTGGCGCTCGGCCTGGCCGGGCTGACCCCCACCGGGCCGGACACCACCACGGACCGGGGCAAGCAACTGCGGGCGATCACGGTGAACCGTTCCGGTGGGCCGCGTCCGGGAGCCGACGCGGCGTTCGCGGTCTGGAAGGACTTCCTCTTCTCGATCAGCGTGCCCACCGGGAGCGGCAACTCCCCCGCCCAGCGGCCCGGCCAGCTCTCCACCAACCTGCTCACCCGCTACACCCCGAACAGCCCGGTCAACGTCAACGCAACCGTGCAACGGGTCGCCCCGGAGAACGTGTGGCAGCGGCTCCTGCCGACGCTGACCGAGGTGCCGGGAATCGCCGGCCGCCCGAGCGCGCCGGTGCTCAGCCTGCACGGCCTCGGCGACCTGTTCGTGCCGTTCAGCATGGAACAGGCGTACGCCAGCGACGTGGCGCGGCACGGTCGCAGCAAGTTGGTGGTTCAGCGGGCGATCCGGGCCACGCAGCACTGCGAGTTCACCCCGGCCGAGGCCGGCGCCGCCTGGGACGACCTAATGTCCTGGGTACGCACCGGCAAGCGCCCGGCCGGCGACACCGTGACCGACCCGGCGGTGGTGGCCCGACCCGACTACGGCTGCCGGTTCAGCGACCGGGACGCATACGCGGCCGGCGTCGGCACCCGCCGCCTCTACCCGGCCTGCTGAGGTACGCGAACACGACAAGCCGGCCGGCTCCCGTCGAAGGGAGCCGGCCGGCTTCGTGTGCGGGTGTCACCAGAGCTGCTGGACGATGTCCGCCGCCTGCTCCTCCCACTGCGCGTACGCGTACGGGAAGGCGGAGACCTGCACGGTCTGCGCGGCGGTGGTCAGCGGCAGGTCCTGCCAGCCGCCGACGTTCTTGAGTGCGCTGAAGAACGCCGTGGCGGCGTACTCCGGGTCGGTGATCTGGTCGGGCGTGCCCCAACCGGACGACGGACGCTGCTGGAACAGGCCCTGCGAGTCGTGGTCGTTGTACGCGCCGAGGTGGCCGAGGTTGTACAGCTTCGACTCCTGCAGCGAGGTGGCGACGCCGATCACCGCGCCCCGGTCACCGACGCCGGTCTTCTTGGCGGCGTCGACGATGGCCCGGGCGTTGGCCAGCTGGGCGTCGTCGAGGGGTACCCGCGACTGTGCGCCCTCAATGCCGTGTGGGATCAGCTGGGCTCGGCTCGGCTTGCCGGCCGGCGGCTTGCCGGTGGCGGAGCCGGTGGTCAGGCCCGACTCGACGGGCTGCTCGTCCTGGTGGGCCGAAGTGGCGGCCTTGCCGGTGGCAAGGTCGATGGCGGCGACGGCGCCCTGGTGCGGTCCGGAGGTGACCGGGGCCGCGGCGGCGGTGGGCGCGAGCGCCAGGCCGCCGAGAGCGGCCACACCCGCCACGCTGAGCGCGGTCTTGCGGTACGAGTCCTTAGCGATGGCGGGGAGCCATCGAGTGAAGTCAGCCTTCACGATGGTTGCCCTTTCGATCGTGCGGAGCGCTCCGGGGTGAACACTCCTCGGGAGATGACCGCGGAAAAGGGTTTGGGCTCCGGCGGTACGGGGGACACAACCAGGTTCACCTGTCGGGCATTCCGGATACGCCCGAAGGCGGGCCGCGTGCGGCCCCGGTCACCACACGGAGTCGGACATAGCGGCTCTGCCCAGGTCAGGTCGGACGGTCGTGACGGAGGGTGTTTTCGGAACCGGGGGGCAATGTCCGAACGCCAGCCTTTGCTCTGCTTACCTATACGCACCGGCCACGTTCCGTGACGGCGGGCTGAGACCTCCGTTGCTGGCGGAAAATGCCTATTCGCAGCTCATGGGACGTGGTGCGTATAGGTCAGCAGAGCAAAGGGGTCATGCAAGTGAGGGGGAGGCCGGCAGCTAGCGGTTTGTCGCTACCGGGAGTGAGGCGGCGTAGGCCAGCACGGTGGGTGAAGGGTTGCCATGCGGTTCGCCGCACCGAACGTGGCGGAGGCGGCGGGAGGCTCAACCACGCCCAGAGACCGCACGTGGGTCAGGGCCGCTGTTTACGCCAGGGCGAGAGTGGCGGGCCGGAAGCTGCCCGAATCAGCTGTCCCCGTCACGTCCGGACTCCGCATCCCGCGTCCCGACGCCCTTGTCCGGCCTGAGGAGTTCCTGGAAGACCGTGATGTGCAGGCCGGCGGGGGCGTCGAGGCGGGAGTTGAGTGACTGCCACGGCGTACGCGTCGGCGGCGCGACCTCGCTCGCCCCGGCGGCCACCAGACGGGCGGTCGTCGCCTCCGCGTCGTCCACCTCGAAGGCCACCCGGATACGCGGCGCGACCTGCCGACCCACCTCGACCTCGTCGATCAGGCGTTTCTGCGCAGGGTTGGCGATCTCCAGGGTGGCGCGGCCGGCGTCCAGGATCACCACCCGGGCATCCCCCTCGCCGCTGAACGCCGCCTCCTCCGGCAGGCCCAGCGCGTCCCGGAAGAACGCGACGGCGGCCTCGTGGTCGGCGGCCTCCACCACAAGGCGCAGCTGCCGGACGACGGGCGGGGGCGAGTCGGCGGGGACGGGCGAGTCGGCGGCCATGCGCGGGATCCTAGCGGCGCGGCGCGGCTCGTCACTGACCGACGCGGCCAGCGCGCCACGTCAAACCGGTGCTGGGCGCGGCCGACGAACGCTGAGCCCGTCGACCACGCACCAGCACGGCCGACCCGCCAGCCTAACCCGCACGCCCGCAGGAGTCAGTGGCCGCGAGCCAGCCACTCCTGCAGGTGCGGTGCCTCCGCGCCGATCGTCGTGTCGTCCCCGTGGCCGGTGTGCACGACCGTCTCCGCCGCAAGGGAGAGCAGGCGGGTGCGGATCGACCCGACGATGGTGTCGAAGTCGCTGTACGAGCGACCCGTCGCGCCCGGACCACCGGCGAAGAGCGTGTCGCCGGTGAACACCGCGCCAAGCTCCGGAGCGTGGAAGCTGCACGCGCCAGGGCTGTGCCCGGGGGTGTGCAGCACCCGCAGCGTGACACCGCCCACCTCGATGATCTGCCCGTCGTGCAGTTCCCCGTTGGGCGGCAGGTGCGGGTGGACCATGTCCCAGAGGACCCGGTCGGCGGCGTGCAGCAGCACCGGCGCGCCGGTGGCCTCGGCCAGCTCGGGCGCCACCCGGACGTGGTCGTCGTGGGCGTGGGTGGCCAGGATCGCCCGGACCTGCCGGTCGCCCACCAGGGCGAGGATCGCCGCCACGTCGTGCGGCGCGTCCAGGACGACGCACTCGCGGTCGTCACCGATCACCCAGACGTTGTTGTCCACGTCGAACGTCTGCCCGTCCAGGGAGAACGTGCCCGAGGTGACCGCGTGGTCGACTCGGGCGGTCACGGGAACACCACCACCGAGCGGAGCACGTCGCCGTGGTGCATCCGGTCGAAGGCGTTCTCGACCTGGTCGAGCGCGATCTCCTCGGTGACGAACGCGTCGAGGTCGAGCCGGCCCTGTAGGTACAGCTCGGTGAGCATCGGGAAGTCCCGGCTGGGCAGGCAGTCGCCGTACCAACTGGACTTGAGGGCGCCGCCGCGTCCGAAGACGTCCAGCAGCGGCAGCTCGATCTGCATCTGCGGAGTGGGTACGCCGACCAGCACCACCGTGCCGGCCAGGTCGCGAGCGTAGAACGCCTGCTTCCACGTCTCCGGTCGGCCCACCGCGTCGATCACGACGTCGGCGCCGAAGCCGCCGGTGGCGGCGCGGATCGCCTCGACCGGGTCGGTGTCCGAGGCGTTCACAGTGTGCGTGGCGCCGAACTTGCGGGCCCAGTCGAGCTTGCGGCTGTCGGTGTCCACCGCCACGATCGTGGTGGCGCCGGCGAGGACCGCACCGGCGACCGCCGCGTCTCCGACGCCGCCGCAGCCGATGACCGCGACCGAGTCGCCCCGGGTGACGTTGCCGGTGTTCATCGCCGCGCCCAGCCCGGCCATCACCCCGCAGCCGAGCAGACCCACCGCGGCCGGTCGGGCCGCCGGGTCCACCTTCGTGCACTGCCCGGCGTGCACCAGGGTCTTCTCGGCGAACGCCCCGATGCCCAGCGCCGGGGCGAGTTCGGTTCCGTCGGTGAGGGTCATCCGCTGGGTGGCGTTGTGGGTGTTGAAGCAGTACCAGGGCCGACCCCGACGGCAGGCGCGGCAGACCCCGCAGACCGCCCGCCAGTTGAGCACCACGAAATCACCCGGGGCCACGTCGGTGACGCCCTCACCCACCTGCTCCACGATGCCCGCCGCCTCGTGACCGAGCAGGAACGGGTAGTCGTCGTTGATGCCACCCTCGCGGTAGTGCAGGTCGGTGTGGCAGACCCCGCACGACTGAATCCGGACGATCGCCTCACCGGGCCCGGGATCGGGCACCACGATGGTGGTGACCTCGACCGGCGCGCCCTTGCTGCGGGAGATGACTCCCCGGACTTCCTGGCTCACTTCGCCTCCTGCTGGTGGTCTGCGGCAGGGCCGAGTGCCGGGGTGGGCGGGTGTGCCACGGGCTCGGCGGTGGGCCCCCGGCGAACCTACCGCGAGCACCACGGCCAGCCCAGTCGGCCCGGCGGGTTATCGCGGGCGGTCCGGGGTACGCGGGCCGCATTCGACCACGGCCAACGGGAGTGACCATGAAATTCGCGCATCTGCCGCTACGGGTCAGTATCGGCGCGTACTTCCTCAACTCGGGTCTGGGCAAGCGCACTCTGGAGGGCACCGCCGCGGAGGGCTTGCACGGGATGGCGGTCGCCGCCATGCCCCAGCTCGGTCAGCTGGAGCCGGCGCGCTTCGCCAAGCTGCTGTCGTACTCGGAGATCGCCCTGGGGGCCGCGCTGATCGCGCCGTTCGTCCCGGCGCCCCTGGTCGGGCTGGGCCTGACCGCGTTCGGCGCGGGCCTGATCCAGCTGTACCTGAAGACGCCGGGGATGCGCGAACCGGGCAGCATCCGCCCGACCCAGCAGGGCGCGGGGCTGGCCAAGGACGTCTGGCTGGTCGGCGCGGGGTTGACCCTGGTGCTGGAGGGGCTGACCCACGGCCGTCGGCTCGGCTGACCCGGGCGGGCGGCCTGAGGAGCTGCGGTGACCCAGCCTCGATCGGTGCGGCCGTTCTACCGGCCGATGCGGCCACGCCTTCGTGACGAGCCGCACCGGGCCGCCACGCCGCTGGAACTCTTCTTCGACCTGTGTTTCGTGGTGGCCGTGTCGCAGGCCGCCGGCAACCTGCACCACGCCGTCTCCGAGGACCAGCTCGGCCACGCGCTGACCAGGTACCTGCTGGTCTTCTTCGCGATCTGGTGGTCGTGGATGAACTTCACCTGGTTCGCCTCGGCCTACGACACCGACGACGACCTCTACCGCATCGCCACGCTGGTGCAGATCGCCGGGGCGTTGATCATCGCCGCCGGAGTGCCCCGGGCGTTCATCCACGGCGATTTCAGCGTCATCACGTACGGCTACGTGGTGATGCGGATCGCGCTCGTCGCGCAGTGGTGCCGGGCCGCCGCCGGTGACCCGGCGCATCGCCGGGCAGCCCGGCGGTACGCGATCGGCGTCACCGTCGTCCAGCTCGGCTGGCTGCTCCGGCTGGCCCTGCCGCCGGGGTTGGGGAGCGCGGCGTTGCTGCTGCTGGTCGTGGCCGACCTGCTGGTGCCGGCGGTGGCCGAGCGCCCGGGCATGACTCCCTGGCATCCGCGACACATCACCGAGCGATACGGACTGTTCACGCTGATCGTGCTCGGTGACGTGGTGCTGGCCACGTCGGTGGCCATCCAGACCGGAGTGGACGCCGGCAACCGCCACCTCTGGCCGCTGGCGGCGGCGGCCACCGTGATCGTGTTCGCCCTGTGGTGGCTCTACTTCGACCGGCCCATCGACGCGCCCGACCGGCTGCCGTACTCGCTGGTCTGGGGCTACGGCCACTACCTCATCTTCGCGGCGGTCGCCGCAGTCGGCGCGGGTCTGAGCGTGTCGGTGGACCACGAGCGGCACATCGCGCACATCTCGGGAACGATCGCCGGGTACGCGGTGGCCGTTCCGATCGCCGTCTTCCTGCTCACGGTCTGGGTGCTGCACGTACGCCGGCAGCAGCACGGCGCGGTGGTCGTCGCCTTTCCGGTCGTCGCGCTGCTGGCACTGCTCGCGCCGCTCGGCCCGGCCCCGGTGTACGTACTCGCGGCGCTGCTGGTCGCCCTCGTGGCGTTGACCATCCTGTTGCGCCGCCGCGACGTGGGCCCGAGCGCGGCGGTGCCCGGCCCGGCCTGAACTCCGGTCACGCCACCTCGCGGGCCGGGTCGACGAGGGTGTCAGCGGGGCGTTGCGCGGGAACGGCGGGGGCGGGTGGCGCCGGGCGGGCCACGCCCCGGTTCAGGCCGGTGACCAGGAGCCGGTTGTACGAGGCCGGCAGGACCCGGGCCAGCAGGTCGGGCAGCTTCGCCGACCAGCCGATCAACACCCGGCCCCGACGCCGCTCGACGCCGCGCAGGATCACCTCGGCGGCCCGCTCCGGCGCGATGGTCAGCAGCTTCTCGAACTGCGCCCGGCCGGCCGCGTACTCGTCGTGGGAGACGCCACTGCCGATCCGGGCGTTCTCGGTGATCCGGGTGCGGATGCCGCCGGGGTGCACCGAGGTCACCCCGATGCCGTCGTCGACCAGCTCGTGGCGCAGTGCCTCGGTGAAGCCGCGCACGGCGAACTTGCTCGCCGCGTACGCGGTCTGCCCGGCTGGCGCGATCAGCCCGAACAGGCTGGAGATGTTGACCAGGTGCGCGCCCGGCTCGGCCCGGAGGGTGGGCAGCAGCGCGTGGGTCAGCTGCACCACGGCCCGGAAGTTGACGTCGATCACCCAGCTGAACTCGTCGAACGTCACCTGGTCGAACCGGCCGCCGAGGCCCACGCCGGCGTTGTTGATCAGCAGGCGTACCCGCGGGTGCCGCTGGCCGATCTCCGCGGCCACCTGGGCGACGGCGGTCTGGTCGGCGAGGTCCACGAGGTACGTGGCGAGCTGACGATCCGGGTGGCCGGCGCGGATCGCGTTGGTGACGGTGTCCAGCCGCTCGGCGTCGCGGTCCAGCAGGACCAGGTCGCTGCCTCGGCGGGCCAGCGCGTGCGCCAGCGCCGCGCCGATGCCACTGGCCGCCCCGGTGACCACGGCGGTCCCACCGGCGAAGTCGAACCTCTGCACGATCCTGCTCCTCTGCTGGCGGTTTTCCTCCATCCGGGGCGGTGATCGGACCCTAACACCGCCCCGGATGGCCGGAAACCACCGCGACAACCCCTAGTCGGCCGCTCGGGTGAAGGTCATGATCCAGTTGGTCTCCCAGGTCTGCTCGCCGTCGACCGAGAACGCCTGCTCCCAGCGGGCGGTGGTCGCGCTGATGTCGGACCAGATGAACCGGCACCGGACCGGTCGCCCCTCGTGCTGGTCGTCGGCGTAGAAGCGGCCGACTCCGTCGACGAAGCGGCCCACCATCGGCGGCTGCCCCAGCACCCCGGTGTCGCTGCTCATCCAGTAGATCGACCATTCCTGCCGGGCCGGGTCGAAGATCCGGATCGTGGCGCCAGCGGAGCCCTTGGTCGGGAAGGTGATCTCGTCGAAGTGACCGCCGCCGGCGAAGAAGCCGTGCGCCACCGACACCCCGGGGAACTCCTCCCACTCGTCGGAGCCGGCCAGCCGCTTGCGCAGCCGCCGGTTCACGACGTTCCAGGTGCCCTTGAAAAAGTCGAAGTCGCCCATCGTCGGCCCACCGGCGCTGCCGCTCGTCGCGTTCTCAGTCATGTCGGGACAGTACGACCGGTCCCCTGACAACTAGTGTCAGTGAAGTGCGGGCCAGTCGACTTCTCTCCGTCCTGCTGCTGCTCCAGTCGCACGGGCGGTTGACCGCCGCGCAGCTCGCCGAGCGGTTGGCCGTCTCCCCCCGCACCATCTACCGGGACGTCGAGTCGCTGCACGCCGCCGGCATCCCGCTCTACGGGGAGGCCGGGCACGCCGGCGGCTACCAGCTCGTCGACGGCTGGCGGACCCGCCTCACCGGGCTGACCGCCGAGGAGGCCGACCGGCTGTTCCTCGCCGGGCTGCCCGGCCCCGCCGGCGAGCTGGGCTACGGCGACGTGGTGGCCGCGCTGCAACTCAAGCTGCACGCCGCGCTCCCCGCGCCGCTGCGCGACCGGGCGACCCGACTGCAACAACGCTTCCACCTGGACACTCCCGGGTGGTACGCCGACGGCGACGCCTCCCCCGAGCTGGCCCGCACGGCCGAGGCGGTCTGGCGACAGCACCGCGTCGAGGTGCGCTACCGCGGTTGGAACGGCGAGGTGACCCGGGTCCTGGAGCCGTACGGCCTGGTGCTCAAGGGCGGCCGTTGGTATGTGGTGGCCGACCAGCCCGGCCGGGGCGCGCCGGCGACCTACCGGGTCAACCAGATCCTCGCGCTGACCCCGTTGGCGCAGGAGTTCGACCGGCCCGCCGACTTCGACCTGCCGGCCTGGTGGCGGGCGCACGTGGCGCAGTTCCGGGCCCGGCTGCACCGGGACGAGGCCCACGTCCGGCTCTCCCCCGCCGGTCGGGAGCGGCTGCGCGAGGTTGGCACCGATCCGGTGGTGACCGCGATGGACGCCAGCGCCGGGCCACCGGACGCGCGGGGTTGGGTGACCGCGGTGTTGCCGATCGAGTCGCTCACCCATGCCCACGGCGAGCTGCTGCGCTTCGGCGCCGACGTCGAGGTGCTGGCCCCGGTGGCGCTGCGCGACCGGCTGGCCGCCACGGCGGCCGGGCTCGCCGCGCTCTACTCCCCCGCCTGAACAGCCCCGACCATCTCCACAGTGGAAGCGTCGGGGGCGTCGATTGTCGTCACGGTGTGCCACCCTGGGACGGTCATCAATGGTCACCGGAGGTGAGGGCCACGTTACGGCTACGCGCACTGGTCGCCGTCCCCGGCACCGGGCCGGTGACCCTCGACGTTCCCGCCGGCACGCTCGCCGCCCTGGTGGCGCCGCCCCGGTTCGGCACGGCGGTCGCCCGGGTGCTGGCCGGGCTGGCCCCGCCGGTGACCGGTCGCATCCTCGTCGGCGACCGGGACGTCACCGGCCTGCCGCCGCCCCGCCGGCAGATCGGCTACGTGCCCGCCGGCGGCGCGCTGCTGCCGCAGCTCACCGTGCGGCGCAATATCGAGTACGGCCAGCGCAAACGCGAACGGGTGCACGAGGTGGCCAACGACTGGACGGCCACCGTCGTCGACCGGCTCGAGTTGGCGCTCTCCCTCGCCCTGCTGCCGCACCAGATCTCCGCCGCCCAGCGGTTCCGGGTGGCGCTCGCCCGAGCGGCGGCCTGCCTGCCCGAGGTGCTGGTGGTCGACCTACCGGCCGGTTCGGCGGGCGACAGCCGCCTCGGTGACCTGATGCCTCGACTCTCGCCACCGGACGCCCCCGGGGTGGCGGTGCTGGTCTGCACCGCCGACCCGGCCACCCTGGCCGAGATACCGGTGCGGCACGAGCTGGTCACCGAGCCGAGCGAGGCGCCCCGATGAGGCCGGCCACCCGAGTGAGTCGTCGTACGCTGCTGCGCGCCACCGCCGCGGGCGCCACCGCGCTGGCCGCCGGCTGCTCCGGCGGGACCCGGTCGGTGCAGGTGGCGGTGGTCTGGAGCACCAGCGAGCTGGACCGGTTCCGCGAGGTCGTCGCCGGCTACCCCGCCCCGGTGCAGGTGGTCAGCGCCGGCAACGACATCGACGCGTTCCTGCGCGCCCGGCACCTCGCCGGCACCAGCCCGGACGTGGCGATCCTGCCGCGCCCCGGCCTGGTCACCGAGTACGCCCAGCGTGGGTGGCTGAGCCCGGTGCGCGCGTCCACCGGGTACGCCGTACCCGCCGGGCTGGGCGAGCTGCTGACGGCCGAGGGCCAGCGCTACGGCGTCTGGGTCAAGGCGGCGCACAAGTCGCTGGTCTGGCACCTGCCCTCGATGCTGCCCGCGCAGCCGGCCAACTGGGACGCGCTGGTCCGGCGGACCCAGGAGCTGGGCGCCCTCGCCCGGCGCGACGGCGGGCCGGCACCCCTGGCCATCGGCGCGGCGGACGGCTGGGTGCTCACCGACTGGTTCGAGAACGTGCTGGCCGACGTGGCGCCCGAAAGCTACAACACCCTCGCCCGGCCGGACGCCGACTGGCAGGGCAGACCGGTGCGTGACGCGCTGGACCGGCTCGCCGGGCTGTGGAGCATCAACGGGGCGTTCGTCGGCGGCGGCCGTCGCGCCCTGCTCACCCAGTACGAGGAGTCGGTGATCCAGGTGGTGCACACGAAGCGGGCGGTGATGCTCGTCGGGGCCGACTTCACCGCCGACGTCGCCGACCCGTTCCAGCGCGGCCCGGAGGCGCCGGTCACGTTCCGGTTCCCGGGCGCCCAGCCGGGCGGCGGCCCACTGATCGTCGGCGGGGACGCGGCCGTGGCGTTCGCCGACGCCCACGGCGGGGTCGAGCTGGTCGAGTGGCTCACCAGGGCCGACTCGTTCCAGCCGTGGTTGCGGGCCGGCGGCTACCTCTCGCCCAACACCAACGTCGCGATCGGCAGTTACCGCGACCGCGTCGGCCAGGGGCTCGCCGCGGAGATGCGGACGCCCGGCACCCTGCGTTTCGACCTCTCCGACCAGTTGCCCGGCGCGTTCACCGGCTCGGACGGGGTGGGCATCTGGCGGATCATGCAGGGCTTCTTCGCCGACGTCACCGACGGGGTCCGCGCCAGCGAGGCGATCCGCCGGGCCACCGGCCTGCTCGCCGCGGCGGCCCGCAGCGCGGGGGGTGGCCGATGAGCCAGGTGCGGGTCCTCGGCGAGCTGGCGGTCCTCGACGACGTCGGTCCAGCCCGACGGGGCCGGGCCTACCCGGCGGCGGGGGCCACGTCGGCCCTGCTGCTGCCGGCCGCGGTGCTGCTCGGCGGGCTGGTCCTGTGGCCGGTGCTGCGGACCATGCACGCCAGCGTCACCACCGACGGTCACTGGGTCGGCGCGGCGCACTTCCGGACCGCGCTCGCCGCCCCGGGCACCGGCGCGGTGGTCGGCCGGACGGTCCTCTGGGCCCTGCTGGTGCCGGCGGTGGTGACGGCCCTGGGCTATCTGCTCGCCGCCGCGTCCCGCCGCTCCCAGGAGGGCGGCCTGGTCCGGTTGATCCTCCTGGTGCCGGTGGCGTTGCCGCTGGTCGTCACCGGGGTCACCTTCCGACTGATGTACGACCCCGACCCGAGCCGGGGGCTGGCCACCCTGGTCGCCACCCGACTGACCGGCCGCCCGGTCGAGGACGCGCCGCAGTTGCTCGGGCCGGGGATGGTCACCGTCGCGTTGATGTCGGCGTTCGTCTGGGCCTGGGTCGGCTTGGCGGTGCTGGTCTTCCGGTCCGCGCTGGACGCGGTGCCGCCGAGTCTCGCCGACGCGGTCCGCGCCTACGGCGGTGGGCGTCGCCATGTGCTGTGGGACGCGCAGTGGCGGCCACTGCTGCTGCGGACGACCGCGGTGGTCTTCGCGTTGGTGGCGGTCGGCACCAGCCGCACGTTCGACCTCATTCTGGTGATGACCCCCGGTTCGGTCCGCGACGAGGCCTCGGTGCTCGCGCTGCGGATCTGGCAGACGTCCGGGGGCACCACCACCGGCGACGGCGCCGCGCTCGGCGTGGTGTGGCTGGTGGCGGTGATCGGCGGGATCATGGTGGCCGCGCTCTTCGTCCGGCAAGCCTGGCCCCCGCCGCGCGTGGAGGCGGCACCGGAGCCCCCTCCGGTCGCCCCGCCCCGGCGGGTGTTCCGGCTGCTCGCGGCGGGTGCCGCGATCGCCTGGCTGGTGCCGCTGGCGGTGCTGGTGGCCACGTCGGCGCACGGCCGGGTGGACGCCGCCGCGCGCGGCTGGTGGTCCGCGGCGCCGAACGGCGAGTCCTACCGCGACCTGGTCACCGGCACGGAGCTGTGGCGCACGCTGGGCTTCACCCTGCTGCTGGCCACCGCGGTGACCGCCACGGTGCTGGTGGTCGCGTTGCTGGCCGCGTACCCGTTGGCCTGGTTGACCGGGCCGGCCGCGCAGGCCACCGGGCTGCTGCTGCTGGCGGCCAGCGTCGTGCCGATCCAGGTCATCGCCGGGCCGGTCAACGAGGTGCTGGGGCTGGTGCTCTCCTCCGGCACGGCTCAGGGTCTGGCCCTGGTGCACATCGCGCTGGGCGTGCCGTTCGCGGTGCTGGTGCTGCGCAACGCGTTCGCCGACCTGCCGGTCGAGCAGGTCCGCGACGCCCGGTTGGGCGGGCACCGGTGGTGGCACACGCTGCGCCGGTTGGCCCGGCACAACCTGTCGGCGGTGGTGGCGGTGTCCGTGTTGGAGTTCGTCCAGGTCTGGAACGACCTGGTGGTGGGTCGGCTGTTCGGTGGGCCGGGGGCGTCGCCGCTCGGGCCGTTCCTGGCCGAGCAGACCCGCAGCTTCGTGAGCAACAGTGGCGCGCTGGCCGCCAGTTCGGTGCTCGCCTCGGTGCTGCCGGTGGTGCTGGTGGTCCTCTCCCGGCGGCACCTGGTCGCCGGGCTGGTCTCCGGGGGCGTCCGGTGACCGGGCCGGGTGGTGCGCGCGGTGGCTCGCGCTGGCCGGCGCTGATCGCGATCGGCGGCGTGGTCGGCAGCATCCTCGCCAACGTGGCCAGCAACCTGGCGGGCAATGTCCTCTCCGAGCTGGCGGCCAGCGTGCTCGGGCCGGTGACCGTCGTCCTGGCCGCCGGCGGCGTCGTCGGTTACGTCGTGTACGAGGTGCGCCGCCGCCGGGCCGGCCGGGAGGTCGGCCCCGAGCCGACGGAGGTGCTCACCACCCCGGCCACCGGGGCGCCCAACCTGCCCTACACGGCCGAGTTCACCGGTCGTGACGAGCACGTCGAGGCGTTGATCGGTCTGCTCGCCCGGGAGCACGCGGTGGCGGTCCTGGGCCGACGCGCGGTGGGCACCTCCGCGTGCGCGGTGCAGGCCGCGAACCAGTGCCGGGAGGACTTCCCGGACGGGCAGTACTACCTGGACCTGCGGCGGCGCGGCCGACCCCGTTCGGCCCGGCAGGTGCTCACCGCGCTGGCCCGGATCCTGGGCACCGCCCCGCCGGCCTCCGGTCGGCCGGACGCGCTCGCCGCCGCCGCCGACGCGCTGCGCGGCCAGCTCGACGGTCGCAAGATCCTGCTGGTGCTGGACAACGTCGACCGTCCCGACCAGGTCCGGCCACTGTTGCCGCCCACCGCGCGCACCTGCCGCCTGCTGCTCGCCGGCGGTCCGGCGCTGGTCGGTCTGGAGGGTGTGGTCGCGCACTGGATCGCCGAGCCGGGCACGTCCGAGGCGGTGGAGCTGTTCGCGACGGCGGGCGGGGCCGCGCCCGCCGCGCGGGTGCGTCGCGCCGACCCGCGCACCGACCCGGCGGTACGCGACATCGTCGACCTGTGCGGGCGGCAGCCGCGTACCGTCCGCGCGCTCGGTTACCGCACGGCGCAGCACGGCTGGCGGCACTCCGACGTGCTGGACGCGCTGCGCCGCGCGGTGCAGACGCCACCGCACCAACGGCTCGCCGTCTCACCGGCGGCCCGCCTGGTCACCGAACGGGACATCGCGTACCAGGCGTTGCCCCGTCAGGCCCGACGGTTGTACCGGCTGATGTCGCTGGTCCCCGCCCCGGTGGACCGGCCCACCATCGCCGCGCTGGCCGGGCGGCACCCCGAGCTGGTGACCGCGCTGCTCGACCGGTTGGCCGCCGCCGCGTTCGTGGTCGGCGCGCCCGGTGACCGGTACGAGATCCGCCCTCTGCTGGCCGGCAGCGCCCGACTGCACCTGCGGGACGCGGATCCGGCCCGGGCCCGGGTCGCCGCGCAGGCCCGATTGACCCGGCACCTGGCCCGCCGGGCCGAACGGCACGCGGCCAATCTGGCGGTGCTCGGCTCCGCACCGGACCGGGAGTGGTCGCTGCCGCTGGACGACGACCCGTACGGCTGGTTCGACCTGCACCAGGAGCTGCTGCTGGCGGTGGTGCGGGTGCCGGCCGGCGCGAAGGAGACGCTGCCCCGGCGGGTCCGCCGGTGGTGGTTCCGGCTGGCCGTGGCGTTGTGCGGGTGGTTGGCGTACGCCGAGCGGCTCGACGAGTGGGAGCAGGTCTGCCGCACCGTGCTGGCCACCCCGACCGCCGACGACCGCCCGGAGATCGCCGGGTGGGCGCACAACGAGCTGGGGGTGCTGCGCCGACGCCGACACGACCCGCAGGGGGCGGCCGCCGCGCTCACCCTCGCGGTCAACGAGCGGGGGCGGCGGGGCAACGCCCAGGCGCGGATGAACCTCGGCCTGGCCCTGCTCGACCTGGGGCAGCTCGACGACGCGGTGGAGCACCTGGAGATGTCCCGCCGACACCGCTCGGGCGCCGACCGGGCCGGGCACGCCCTCACCGAGCTGGGCCTGGGCGCGGCCCAGCTGGCCCGGGGAGAACCGGACACCGCACACCACCACCTGGTACGGGCGGCCAACACGTTCCGGTCGGTGGGTGACGCGCGCGGGTACGCGGCGGCGCTGACCAACCTGGTGCTGGTGCACGCGGCGCTCGGCGAGCACCTGGACGCCGCCCAGGCGTGGCGGGCCGCACTGCGCGAGTACGAGTCGGTCAACGACCCGACCAGCCGGGCGACGGCACTGCTCAACGCCGGGGCGACGCTGCTGAGCAGCACCCCGGGGCAGGCGCGGACGGCGTACGAGCTGCTGGCCGAGAGCCGCCGGCTGCGCGAGGAGACCCGCCCGACCGCCGGGCTGGCACGTACCCTGCTCTACCTGGGTGACGCCTGCGCCGCGCTGGGCGACCGGGACGACGCGCGGCGGCACTGGGCGGACGCGGCGGCGGTGGCCGAGGAGGTCGCCGACGCCCAGGGGTTGGCCGCCGCCGACGCCCGACTGGAGGACGACGCCGACAGCCGGGTGACGTAGGTCGCTCGGGTTGGTCGGTGGTACGGCTCTGGGAGACTCTGTGATCGTGGACGCGCTCTCGGTACGGGGACTCAGTCGCAACTTCGGCAACCTGGTCGTGCTCGACGAGGTGAGCTTCACGCTCCCGGCCGGCCGGATCGCGGTGGTGCTGGGCCCGAATGGCAGCGGCAAGACCACCCTGCTGCGTTGTGTCGTCGGTGCCGACCGGCCGGACGCGGGTGAGGTGCTGGTGCAGGGCCGCCGGGCCGACGAGACCGATCCTCAGGTGCGGGCGCTGGTGGCCGCCGCCCTGGACGACATCGACTTCTTCCCCGACCTGTCCGTGGTCGAGCACCTGGAGTTGGTCGCGTACGCCCACGGGGGTGACGCCGAGCCGGTCGAGGAGGTCCTCGCCGAGCTGGGTCTGGAGCCGGCCCGCGACCAGTTGCCGGTGACGCTGTCCAGCGGGCAGCGCCGCCGGTTGGCGCTGGCGTCCTGTTTCGTCCGGCCCCGCCGGGTGCTGATCCTGGACGAGCCCGAGCAGCGGCTGGACGTCCGCGGGCGACAGTGGCTCGCCGACCGGCTGCTGCGGGAACGGGCGGCGGGCACGGCCGTGCTGCTGGCGTCGCACGACCCGGAGCTGATCGACGCGGTGGTCGACGAGCGCATCGAGATCGGCAAGTGACCACCGCGCCGGCCACGATCGCTGACACGCCGGCCGGGGTGCCGACCGCCCGGCAGGTGCGGACACACCTGCGCAAGGCCCGCAGCCGGCACCACGACCACTCTCTCGGTGACGTGCTCGGCGACGCGTACGTCATGGTCCTGTTCGTGGGCATGTACGGCTGGTTCGCGATCAGCGCCAGCCGGGACCTGCTGGAATCCCCCACGGTGGGGCGGGCCGAGCCGGGCGTGCGCTGGTGGCTGGCGGTCGCCGCGCTGCTGGCCGGGGCGGGGCTCGCCTGGCGTGGCCTGCGCGCGCTCGGCCCGCTGCTGGTCACCCCGGCCACGCAGAGCTGGGCGACCAGCGCGCCCATCGACCGGCGGGCGTGGCTGGCGCCGCGCTTCGTCCTGCTGCTGCTGGGCGCGGCGGCCGGCACCGCGGCGCTCGGAGTGGCCGTGGCGGCGCTCGGTGGGGTCAGCGACCCGGCCACCCTGGGCTGGGCTGCGGCGGCCGGCGCGGGGTGGGGCGCTGCCGCGCTGGCGCTCAGCGTCGTCGCTCAGGGGGGCAGCCGGTCGGGGCGACGCTGGCCGACCCTGGCCGGGGCGGTGCCGATGATGGCGGCGGCCGTGATCACCGCCCTGGTGGTGCTCGTCGGTCGCCTCGGCGACGGGCTGCCCCGGCCGGCGACGACGCCGACCGTCGCGCTGGTCGCCGTCGCGGTGCCCCTCGCGGTGGTGGGCACGATCCTCGCGGTTCACGCGCTGCCCCGGGTCGACCGGGCCACCCTGACCACCGGCGCGCAGTTCGCCAACGCCGCCGCCACGGCCACGATCCTGCTGGACCCGAGCCTGCTCGCCGGTCTGGTGGAGAGCCGCCGCTGGCGTCGGATCGGCCGGGTTCGCAGCCGCCGGTTCCTGCCCGGCCCCGGCTGGTGGGCGCTGCTCCAGGCCGACGTACGCCGGCTGCGCCGGCACCCGAGCGCCGTGCTGATCTGGGCGGCGCTGATCGGGGTGCAGTACGCTGCCGCGCTCGCCCTGCCCGGGTTGGCGGGGGCCGCGCAGGTGGTGTTCGCGTATCTCGCCGCCAACCGGCTGACCGGCGGTCTGCGGTCGGTCAGCCGCTCACCCGGGCTGCGCCGGGCGCTCGGCGGCAGCGACAACCTGCTGCGCGGGATCCACGTGGTGGTGCCGGCCGTCGGCGCGGGCCTGTGGTGGTTGCTGACCCTGCCGACCGTCGACCCGGGGCCGCCCTGGCTGGCGCCGACGCTGGCGCTCGGGGTGGTGGCCGCCGCGTTCCGGGCCGGTACCCGCCCGCCGATCGACTACGGCGGCGCGACGGTCAACACGCCGTTCGGGATGGTCCCGGTGGACCTGCTGCGTCAGGGGTCACGTGGGCCGGCGCTGCTCGCCGTGCTGGTCCTCGTCCAGCTGTTCCTGGGCTGACCGGTCATCCGCCCGGTCGGCCCGGGAGCCGGATCACGGCACCACCAGGTCGGGCAGCGCGTGTGGACTGCTGTCGTTTCCGTCCAAGACAGCGCCGCGACCTCGATCTAGCGTGGACCCAGCAATCCCGTCCGAGCATGAGGAGACAAACCATGCGCGACCTGGTCTACACCGGTTTCATGTCGCTCGACGGCGTCGTGGACTCGCCCGGCGGCGGGCCGGGTGAGGAGCACCGCAGCGGCGGTTGGGTGTTCAAGGACCTGGAGTTCGTCCCGGAGGCTTGGTCGCTGAAGGGCGAGGAACTCGCTGACACGACGGCGCTGATGTTCGGCCGTCGCAGTTACGAGGCGTTCGCGCCGGTCTGGCCCGGTTCGGAGGACCACGCCGGCTACAAGGAGCTGCCCAAGTACGTGGTGTCGAGCACGCTGTCCGACGACGCGCTCGTCGACGGGTGGGGGCCGACGACGATCCTGCGCTCGACCGGGGACGTCGCCGCGCTCAAGCAGGGCGAGGGTGGAGCGATCTTCATCCACGGGAGCGCGGAGCTGGCCCGGCGGCTGTCGGACGAGGGACTGATCGACCAGTACAACCTGCTCGTCTTCCCCGTGCTGCTCGGCGCCGGGAAGAGCCTGTTCGGCCGGGCCGACCGAGACAAGCACATGCTGACGCTGCGGGAGTCGGAGAGCTACTCGAACGGGATCCTCAAGCTGGTCTACGACGTCAGGCGCTGATTCAGGTCGAGGGCGATGGCGCCGCCGGTGCCCTCGCGTAGCTGCCTGACGGTGCGTCCGACGTAGGAGCGCAGTGCCCGGGCCAGGTGCGGCTCGTCGAAGTAGTCGAGCTTGGTGACCACGTCGGCGGCCGGGTCGCCGGTAGCCAGCAGCTCCGCCGCCGTGCGGGCCCGCTCGATCTGCCGGACCGCGCCGCGCGTCAGTCCAGTCGCGGCGCGGAACCGGCGTTCGACGGTACGCCCCGAAACGGCCGGGTCGTGCCCCCGCAGCAGGTCGGCGACGAGCAGGTCACGGACCACGGTCCCGGCCCGGACGAGGCGCTCGACCAGGGCCTCGGCGTCGTCGGGGCCGGGCATCTCCCAGCGCGCGCCGTCCAGCCGGAACGTCCGGCGCGTGGTGTCGGGAAGCTCGATGCCGCCGTCGACCAGCGTCGGCGTGGGCACGGTCCGCAACGAGGTGCCCACGGCGAACTCGATGCCGGTGAAGGTCGCGCCCTCCGGCACCGGCGCCGTGCCGGTCCGGGTCTCGGGACCGGTGATGCTCGCGTGCGTCCGGCCAGCCTGCTCCCAGAACACCAGGCCCCACCGCACCCCGGCCACGGACGTCATCGCAGTGACCTGCTCGCTGGTGCAGGTCCACACGGTGTCGACCCAGGGCGAGTCGGACCCGCGCGTCTCGAACCGCAGTCCCACGGGCGAAGGATACGCGGCGAGCACGGTGGACCGGACGGTCCCGGGGCTAGCCGGGGCCGAGCGCGGCGGCGATGGCGGCGACGCCGTCCTCGATCTCGGTGGGCGTACGGGCCGCGTAGCCCAGCACCAGGCCGGGCCGGTACGGCCGCTGGCAGTGCCAGGACAGCGGTTGCACCTTCACCCCGCGCGCCAGCGTCGCCGCCGCGAGCTCGGTGTCGACCACGGTGTCGTCCAGCGTGATCATCAGGTGCAGACCGGCGGCGGCGCCGTGCACCGTCGCCGAGGGCAGCGCGCGGGCCAGCGCGGCGATCATGGCGTCCCGCCGGCGGATGTGCCGTCGGCGCAGCAGCCGCAGATGCCGCTCGAAGGCGCCGGAGGTCATCAACTCCGCCAGCACCAGTTGCGGTAGCACGGCGTTGCCCAGGTCGGCGTTGCGCTTGGCGGCCACCACCGCCTCGCGCAGCCGTGCCGGCACGAGTAGCCAACCGACCCGCAGGGCGGGGGCGAGCAGTTTGGAGACGCTGCCGGCGTAGCAGACCTGCTCGGGCAGCAGGCCACGCAGCGCCGGCACCGGAGGACGGTCGTAGCGGTGCTCGGCGTCGTAGTCGTCCTCGATGATCAGCCCGCCGGCCCGCGCCCAGGCGACGAGGTGGCGGCGGCGGTCACCGTCGAGCACCACGCCGGTCGGGAACTGGTGCGCGGGGGTGAGCATCACGGCCGGTACGCCGCTGGTGGCCAGCTCGTCGACCCGCAGACCGGCGTCGTCGACCGTGATCGGCGGGGTGTCCATCCGCCAGTTGTTCAGGTGCTGCCGCACCCCGAGCGAGCCCGGGTCCTCGACCGCGACCCGGTCGACACCGGCGGCGGTGAGTGCCTGGGCGAGCAGCCCGAGCGCCTGGGAGACGCCGGCCACGATGATCACCTCGGCGGGGTCGACGCTGATGCCGCGGTTGCGGGCCAGCCAGGCGGCGACGGCCTGTCGCAGCGCGGGCGTGCCACACGGGTCGCCGTAGCCGAGGTCGGCCGCGGCGAGGCGGCGCAGCACGGTCCGTTCGGCGCGCAGCCAGTCCGCGCGGGGAAAGGCGGCCAGGTCGGGTACGCCGGGCGTCAGGTCGATGGTCGCGTGCGCCGCGCGTACCGCGTCGAAGATGTCGGTGCCCGGTGCCGGTGGGAAGGTCGCGACCGGTGCCGTCGCGGCGGCCGGGGCGGGGGTGGGCGCGGCCGGCGCGGCGACGACCACCGTGCCGGCCCGGCCCCGACCGGCGACGTGCCCCTCCTCGGTCAGGCGCTGGTACGCCTCGGTGACCACGCCCCGGGAGACCCCGAGGTCGGCGGCGAGCACCCGGGTGGGGGGCAGCCGGTCGCCGACCGGCACCCGCCCCTCGGCGATGGCCTGCCGCAGTCGGTCGGTCAGCCAGTCGGCGCGCCCGCCCGGCGCGGCGTCGGTGATGGTCAGGTGCAGGAAGTCGGAGCCGGCCGATATGGACCCCTCGGATGCCGTCGGTTTGGCTCTGCCCATCGGACCATTGTGGCAGCAGAGTGAGCAGGAGCCAGACCTGCCCACTCCGCCGGAGGACGATCGTGACCATCCCGTTCCTGATCACCACGCTGATCGTGGTGGTCACCCCCGGCGCCGGGGTGATCTTCACGCTCTCCGCCGGCCTGTCGCGGGGCGCCCGGGCCGGGGTGCTGGCCGCGTTCGCCTGCACGCTGGGCACGTTGCCGCACCTGCTGGCCGCGATGACCGGGCTGGCCGCGCTGATGCAGACCAGCGCCGCGGCGTTCGAGACCGTCCGCTACCTCGGCGTCGGCTACCTGCTCTACCTGGCCTGGTCCATGGCACGGGACCGCGACGCCTTCGCGGTGACCACCGACGCCCCACCCCGCTCGGCGATCCGGGTGATCGTCTCCGGGGTGCTGGTCAACCTGCTCAACCCGAAGCCGACGATGTTCTTCGTCGCGTTCCTGCCGCAGTTCGTGGACACCACGGCACCGGGCTCGACCCGGGCCATGCTCGGCTGCGGCGCGGTGTTCATGCTGCTCACCTTCGTGGTGTTCAGCGGCTACGGCATCTTCGCGGCCCGGGTACGCGAAAGGGTGCTGACCCGACCCCGGGTCACCGACTGGCTGCGCCGATCCGCCGCCGGCACGTTCGTCGCGCTCGGCGTGACCCTCGCCCTCACCGAACGATAGGACCACCGTGCAGTTCGAACATGCTCCGCAACTCCGAGACGCGTACCCCGACCTGGTCGCCGGTGTGGTGCGAGCCGCCGGCATCACCGCCACCGCCGACATGACGCGACGCGCGGCCGGCTATCTCGCCGAAGCGCGACGGCGGTTGGCCGCCGGGCCCGAGAGCGGGCTCCCGGAGATCCAGGCGTGGCGGCGGGCGTACGCGGCGATGGGGCTGCGGCCCACCAGGTACCGGTGCGCCGCCGAGGCGCTGCTGCGTCGGCTGCGCCTGGACGGCGAACTGCCCCGGGTGCACCCGCTGGTCGATCTCTGCAATGCCATCTCGGCCGCGTACGCCATCCCGGTCGCGGTGCTCGACCTGGACCGGGTCGACGGCGACCTGGTGGTCCGGCCGGCGCACGGCGACGAGGCGTACCTGAGCTTCGCGGGCGACACCGAGCATCCCGAGCCGGGCGAGGTGACCTTCGTCGACTCGGCCGGGCGGGCGCACGCCCGACGGTGGACGAACCGGCAGAGCGGCTGGTCGGCCGTACGGGCGGGCACCTCGTCGGTGCTGATCGTCGCCGAGGCGCTGCACCCCGGTGGCGAGCCGGCCGTGACCCGGCTGGTCGCCGACCTCGTGACGGAGCTGACCCAGGGGTGGTCCGCGCCGATGGCCGCCGCGGTGCTCACCGCCGCCGCGCCCCGTTTCCGCACCCCGACCACGGGTGACGACCGGGCTCAGGCGGTGTCGCCGGGCAACAGGTGACGGTAGCCGGGGATCGTCTCGGCGAACCAGCCGGCGACACTGGCCAGACCGCGGTCGTTGAGCTGCGCGTCGTGGATCGGGTACGCCGCCGCCGCGCCCACGGCGCCGGCGAACCGGATCGCCTCGTCGAGGCGCAGCCAGGACCCCTGGGCCGGGACGAGCAGGGTGCGCACCGGCTCGTCCGGCACGTGCAGGGCGTCGCCCGGGTGGTAGAGCTCGCCGCCGATCAGGTAGCCGAGGTTCGGGCAGTCGGGCTGCCCCTCGTGGATCGTGGCGTGCCGGCCACCGTGCGCGCTGACCGGAATGCCGGCCGCCGTGAACCGCTCGCCGGCACGGACCCGGGTCACCGGCAGCGGGGCGAGATCCGGCAGTCGGGCACCCTCCGGCGCGTACACGGGGACACCGAGACCGGCTAGCCGCAACACGTCTATGTGGTCGGTGTGCTCGTGGGTGACCAGGACGGCGTCCGCGCCGACCAGGGCCCGCGGCTCGCTCCACGTCCCCGGGTCGACGACCAGCACCCCGCCGTCGTGCTCGACGCGGACACAGGCGTGCGTGAATCGGGTGATCCGCATCAGGCGACGGTACGCCGCCGGGAGGTGAGCGTGGTCCTCGTGGCGGTTGGACCGGCCCCGCCGGGGTAGTGCGGCAGCATGCCGCAGCGATACGAGAACTACCCGAGGATCGCCGTTGTCACCGGCGCGGACTCCGGCATCGGCAAGGCCTGCGCGGTGGCGCTGGCCACTGCCGGCTTCGAGATCGGCATCACCTGGTACGGCGATCCCGACGGCGCCGAGCGGACGGCCACCGAGGTCCGCGCGACGGGACGGCGCTGCGAGGTCGCCGAGGTGGACCTGACCCGACTACCGGACGCGGCGGCGGTGGTGGACGAGTTGGCCGACCGGCTGGGCGGCATCGGGGTGCTGGTCAACAACGCCGGCACCGGGGCCTCGACGCCGTTCGTCGACACCGGGTGGGAGCAGTGGCGCGAGGTGCTCGCCGTCGACCTGGACGCGCCCTTCCTGTGCGCCCAGCGGGCCGCGCGACGGATGCGGGCCACCGGCGCCGGCGGGCGGATCATCAACATCACCAGCGTCCACGAGCACGCGCCCCGGGTGGGCTCCGCCGCGTACTGCGCCGCGAAGGGCGGGCTCGGGCTGCTGACCCGGGTGATGGCCCAGGAGTTGGCCGTCGACGGGATCACCGTCAACGCCGTCGCCCCGGGCGAGATCGCCACGCCGATGACCGGTCAGGAGGATGTGGACCCGTTCACCCAGGAACGGCCCGGCGTGCCGCTGGGGCGGCCCGGTGACGCCCGGGAGGTGGCCGCCGTGGTCGCGTTGCTCGCCTCCCCCGCCGCCAGCTACGTCACCGGCGCGTCCTGGCCGGTCGACGGGGGCATGTTGCTGATGGGTCCCCAGGCCGCGGCGCTGACGAACGACGACTGGCGGTCCGTCTGACCAGCAGTGTTCAGTGGTCAGGACAGTGTGGAGCGCCTACTCGCGTTCGCTCTCGTCCACCCCGCCACGCTCCGTGGTCGCGCGACTCCGTTACCGTCACGCTATGAGCGTGGAGCGGGCCCGAGCGGCGAACCGACCGGTCGGAGAACGGGACAGCGCCCAGCAAAGCGGGCACGTATCCTCCGAATTCCGGTGATCAGCAAGCGACGGTGGGGTCGACCGACGGCGGAAGGGGACCGGATGCCCGGGTGGGCTGGTCGGGGCGGGCGGCAACGCCGCGCCTTCGTCGTCGGTGGGGCACTGTTCGCGGTCGCCATCGTCATGCTGCTGGCCGCCTGGCGCAGCACCGGCTTCCTCAGCGATCTGCTGCTCAACCTCGGGGCCAGTGTGGTGCTCGCGGCCATCTCGTACGTCATCTTCGACCCGTTGTTCGAGGAGGCCCGCAAGGCGCGGGTGCAGGAGCACCTCAGCTTCGACCAGCAGGCGTTCGTGACGCGGCTGCACCGCTCCGGACGCCGGGTGCGCATCCTCGACACCTGGACGATCCTGCTGGAGCAACGGCACCGCGAGGAGACCCTGAGCGCGGTGCGCGCGGCGCTCGCCAACGGTGCCCAGGTGCAGTTGCTCCTGCTCGACCCGGACTGCACGGCCGCCCAGCAACGCTCCGAGGAGCTGGAACGGCAGCGGGTGGACGTGCCCCGGCAGATCCGCACCAACCTGCGCCACCTGGCCGCCTTCGCCGACGCGCTCGACTCGCGGCTGCGGCACCGCCTACAGGTCCGGCTCTACGACGCGTCCCCGTCGATCCAGCTTTACCAGTGGGACGGGCGGGCGCTGATCTCGTTCTTCCCGATCGGGAAGTTGTCGTTCAACGTGCCGCAGCTCGAGGTGGACATGGACAGCCCGTGGGGCGGGTTCGTGCACGCGCGGTTCGAGGAGCTGTGGGAGCACGAGCAGGCCACCCTCGACCTGGAGCGGTACTGGTCGGTCATGGTCACGCTGCGCCACGACGAGTCGGACGTGGTCGAGGTACGCGTGCCGTACGTGACGGTGGACGGGCAGCACTATGTCGACTGCCGGGGGTTCCGGGTCACCGGGCCACTGACGGTGCGCGCCGTGCTGCCGCCCCGCGCGCCCGGGGCGACCCCCGGCGTGTTCGCGCTGGCCGAGCCCGCCGACGGGGACCGCACCCCGGCCGCCCTGGCGAAACGGCACTTCGACCAGAAGTACGGGCACGGCGACGGCGAGCGGGACATCCGCCGACTGGTGCCGCCACCGGGTGATCCCCGTACCCCGGCGCCCCGCCCGGCGACGGCCGGCGACACGCACGCACGGTGACCCCCGACCGGCCCGGTCGGCTCGGCACAGGAAACAATGGTGGTCCACCCTCATCGTCAGGAGGACCGTCGGCGTGTCGCACCGCACCGCACCGCCGTCCGGGGCGGCGCAGCTGCGCGCCGACTGCGGGCGCTGCTTCGGGCTGTGCTGCGTGGTGCCGGCCTTCGCCGCGTCGACGGACTTCGCCATCGACAAGCCGGCCGGCTCGCCCTGTCCCAACCTGCGCCCCGACCACCGCTGCGGCATCCACACCGAGCTGCGCCAACGCGGCTTTCCCGGTTGCACGGTGTTCGACTGCTTCGGTGCCGGGCAGCAGGTCGCCCAGGTGACCTTCGGCGGGCGGGACTGGCGGGACGCGCCGGAGACGTTGCCGGCGATGGCGGAGTCGTTCGCGGTGCTACGACCGCTGCACGAACTGCTCTGGTACCTCACCGAGGCGGTGGCGCTGCGCCCGCCGGCCGACCTGCGCGCCGAGCTGGAACGCGCCCGCGCCGAGACGCTGACGCTCACCGAGGGTGACCCGGCGCAGCTCCGCGCGGTCGACGTCGGCGGCCACCGGGATCGGGTCAACCCGCTGCTGTCCCGGGCCAGCGACGCGGCCCGCGCCCCCGGCGGCGTCGACCGCCGGGGCGCGCACCTGCTCGGGGTGGACCTGCGCCGCGTCGACCTTCGCCGGGCCAACCTGCGCGGGGCGCTGCTCATCGGTGCCGACCTGCGCGGAGCGGACCTCGGCCTGGCCGACGTGACCGGCGCCGACCTGCGTGGGGCCGACCTGCGGGGCGCGGACCTGCGGGGCGCGCTCTTCCTGCACCAGACTCAGCTGGACGCCGCCCGGGGTGACACGCACACCGGGCTGCCGCGGACGCTGACCCGGCCGGCGCACTGGACGGCGCTGCCGCTCACCCCGGTCCGCCAGCCGGCCCGCTCCCCCGCCCGTCGGGGCCGCCGCCGTTAGGAACCGGCGCGATCCGATCCGCCGCGTGCTCCCGTCACCTCCTGGAAGCCGGCATGGACCGGGCACTGTGGGCAGCGGGCGCGGTCGCAGAGCCGGCAGAGGTGGGCCAGGCTGCCGGCGTCCGACACCTCGTCGTGCAGCAGGGTGCGGGCGATGTCGGCCAACTGGCGGCGCTGCCCGTCGGTCAGCGGGGCGAGCAGCGCGGTCAGCACCTCCTGCCGGGCGCGCAGGGTTCGGGTGGCGGCCGCCGTGCCCTCGGTGGTGAGGTGCAGGGCCCGGCTGCGCGCGTCGGCGCCGGGACGCCGCTCCACCCAGCCCTGCTCTCGGAGCCGTCGGACCAGGTGCGCGACGCCGGGCTGGGTCAGCCCCAGCACCTGGCCCAACCACTCGGCGGTCACCCCGGGCTGGTCCTTGAGGACGACCAGCGCCTCGGCGAGCGCGCCGCCGGCCCCGACGGACGCGCTGACCGACGCCCGCATCCGCGAGCCGACGAACAGGGCGAGAGCGCCGAGCAGGTTGGCGGACCCATCCTCGGGTAGATTCATAACTTGTGAATGTACCGCGCCGGGCGATGCTGCTCATCGTGTTGATGACCGTGGCGCAGCTACCGGTCGCACTGCGGCAGCTGCTCGTCGTGTTGCTCGGTCACCAGAACACCGGCAGCTTCGCCACCGCCGGAGTGGCCAGCGCCGGCTGCGGTATCGGGCTGGCGGTCACCGCGCCGCTGGTCGGCCGACTCCTGGGCCGCATCGGTGCCCGGCCCGTGCTACTCACCACCGGCCTCGCCCACCTGCTCGCCCTGCTCGGCCTGGCCGTCACCACCGAACCGGTGGCGTTCGTGGCGCTGGCCACCGTGGCCGGGCTCAGCACTCCCCCGGCGGTCGGCAGCGGACGCGCCCACCTGGCCCGGCTCGTCGCCCCTGCCGCGCTGGCCCGCGCCTACGCCGTCAACGCGGTCGGGCAGGAGGTGCTCTACGTGGGCGGCCCGCTCGCGGTGACCCTGAGCCTGCTGATCAGTGGACCCACGGCCGCACTGCTCGCCTTCGCCGTGATCGGCAGCGCCGGGCTGCTCGGCATGGTCGCCGTGCTGCCGCCGCGCGAGGCCGACCGGCAGCCTCGCGGGAAGGGATCCGCGCTGCCCGGCCAGGCCACCCGCCGCACTGTCGTCGGCACCCACATCGGCTACATGATGGGCATCGGCGCGATGTGGGTGCTGGTGCCCGCGTTCGCCACCACGGTCGGGCACCCGGACCAGGCCGGGCTGCTGGTGACCATCTGGTCGGTGGGCAGCCTGGCCGGTGGCGTGCTGCTGGCGAGCCGGGGGCGGCCCGGCAGCCCGGCGGCGGCGTACCTGACGATGCTCGCCACGTTGGCCGCCAGCTCGGTGGCGCTGCTGCTGCCGCGCAGCGTGCCGCAGATGGCCGTCGCGCTCGCGGTCTTCGGCCTCGCGCTGGCACCGTTCCTCGCCGTCACCGACGAGATCCTCGCCCGGTCCACCCCGGCGGTCCGGCTCCCCGAGACGTACGGATGGTTGCAGACGGCCGGCCAGCTCGGCATCGCCGCCGGCTCCGCGACCAGCGGCGTGGTCAACGACCACCTCGGTAACACCTGGGCGTTCCTGGTGGTCGTCGGCGCGCTGGCGCTGGCGCTGATCGTCGCGCTCAGCCGTCGCCGGACGCTGCGGTTGCCGTCCGCCGCGCCGCAGGCCGAGACGGTCGGATCGACGGTCAGCACCGGCGGGTCAGGTTTCGGCCGGGACGACGCCGGGTAGCCAGCGCCGACGCGGACCGGCATCGACGGGGGGCACGGCGTGGGCTACCGAAATCGCCAAGGTGAGCTGCCGGGCGACCCGCAGCACAGCGAGGACGAGGCCGGCCAGGTGCCACTGGTGCAGGTCGAGGCGGACACCGAGGTCCCCGCTCCGGCGGACACCGACGTCCGGCCGGACATCGTGACCGAGCCCGACAACTCAGGCGTGGCCGGTGGTTCGTCCGGCAGCAGCGGCGGCGGTTCCAGCATGCCGGGGCACCCCGACGCGACCCGCTGACTGGGCTCAGCGGCTGGTCAGCGCGGCCCGCGCCTCGGTCATGCCCTTGTTGGCGAGCCCGTCGGCCCGCTCGTTCTCCGGGTGCCCGTTGTGCCCCTTCACCCACAGCCAGGTGATCTCGTGCCGTTCGCAGGCCGCCTCCAGCCGCTGCCACAGGTCGGCGTTCTTCACCGGCTGCTTCGCGGCGGTCCGCCAACCGTTGCGCTTCCACGACGCCAGCCAGCTGGTGATGCCGTTGCGCACGTACGTGCTGTCGGTGTGCAGCTCCACGGTGACCGGCCGGTTCAGGCTCTCCAACGCCTGGATGGCCGCCATCAGCTCCATCCGGTTGTTGGTGGTGGGCGTGGCCTCACCGCCGCACAGCTCCCGCTCGTGATCGCCGTAGCGCAGCAGCGCACCCCAACCGCCCGGCCCGGGGTTGCCGCTGCACGCCCCGTCGGTCCAGATCTGCACGCCCCTGCCGGCCGCCGCGTCCACCATGCCGGGCAACCTACCGGGCGGTGACGTCGTCCTGCCCGCTCGGGGGGCCGGCGCGCCGAGCCGTCGGCGCCGAACTCACCACCGCGGGTGGGATGGCCGGCGCGGGCCGGGTGGGGCGCAGCCGGTCGCGGACGCGGTGTACGGCGTCACCAGCGGTCGCGGCGATCATCGGCACCAGCCGGGTCGAATTCATGATCGCGACCTCCTCGGCCGGGGTGGTGCCGCCGTCGAGGAAGCGCAGCACCCGCTCGGCCGGGTTGCGGTCGAAGAGCCGGTCGAAGAACTCGGGACCGCCCACCCCGCGCCGATCCAGCGCCCGCAGCGCCACCGCGTCCATCCAGCGGTGCCGACGCGGGTACGCCGGCGCGGGCACCGGCGCACGGCCCGCGGCGAGGGCGCGGGCCACCTGGTCGGCCTGGCGGTACATGGCGGAGAAGGTGAACCCGGTGGAGGGGCGGGTCGCGCCACCGGCCGTGCCGAGCCGGACCACGCGGGGGGTGGGCCGGGCCGGGAACGGCGCGTCGGTCATCGGGATCACCCCGTTCTCCACCTCGCGCACCCGCAGCCCCGCCGGGTCCAGCCCGAGCAGATCCCGGTAGCCGGCCAGCGCCGCGTCGTACCCGGCGTCGGTGAGCAGGTCCGGCGAGAACTCGGTGTACTCGACCAGGGCGTAGCGGTCGCTGACCGGCAGCACGTACCCGAAGGAGACGCCCCGGGGCGGCTGCGGGGTGCGGAAGTCCATCAGCACCGCGCGGGTCGGGTCGAACACCGGTCGGTCAGCCTCCAGCCACCACCCCCGGAAGTGCTGCAACCAGGTGGTTCGCCCCGCTCGCGCCGGCGGGCGGGGGCGGGAGTCGAGCACCCACCCGGCTCGTACGGTGCGCCCGTCGCCGGTGCGCACTCGCACCCGGGCGCCGTCGTCGCGCACCGTTTCGGCGGGGGCGACGATCCGGGTGGCGTCGAGGCGACGCTCGGCGTCGGCAGCCCGGTCGTAGACCGGGCCGGAGCGGAGCATGGCGTACCGCAGCGGGGTGAGGTCCAGAACGCGGCGTCGCGCCGCCGTCGCCACCTCGACCTGCCGCCAGCTCGCGCTGAGCAGCGGGTCCAGCTCGGGGTCGGGGTGGCCCCAGAACGCCCAGGTGCGGTCCTGGCCGCGTCGGCGCACCGGGTCGACGATGGCGATCCGCAGATCCCGGACGCCGTGCCGGTCCAGTGCGGCGAGCAGCAACGACGCCGCGCCGCCGCCACCGAGCAGCGCGAGGTCGACGTCGAGCGGCGCGGAGTCGGTCACCCGCACCACGCTGCCACACGGTCCGGCTCGCACGCGCGCCGCCACCGGATGGCCAGATTGACAGGCAACCCGTCGGTTGCCTATGGTGACGTGCAACCGCTTGGTTGCCTGTCACCGGGGAGGGTCGATGGACGACGCGTTTCGGGCGCTGGCCGACCCCAGCCGGCGTCGACTGCTGGACCGACTCAACGAGCGCAACGGCCAGACCCTGCGGGAGCTGTGCGACGGGCTGGCCACCACCCGACAGGCCGTCAGCAAGCACCTGTCGGTGCTGGAGGCGGCCGATCTCGTCACGACCGTGCGGCGCGGCCGGGAGAAGCTGCACTACCTCAACGCCGCGCCGATCAACGCCATCGCCGACCGGTGGCTCAGCCGCTACGACCGCGAGCGCGCTGCCACCCTGGCCGACCTGACCACCGCATTGGAGCGACAACCCATGGAGAGCCCGACCTTCGTCTACACCACCTACGTCACCACCACCGCGCAGCGACTGTGGTCCGCGCTCACCGAACCGGCGTTCACCCGTCGCTACTGGGGTGGAGTCGCACTGGTTTCGGACTGGCAGGTCGGGTCACCCGTGCTGTGGCAGGACACGCCGGACGGCGAGCCGCGCGACCTCGGCCAGCGGGTGCTCGTCGCCGAGCCGTACCGTCGCCTCTCCTACAGCTGGCACGGCTTCCAGCCCGAACACGCCGAGCACTTCGGCTGGTCCGCCGAGGAGCTGGCCGCCCGGCTCGGTGAGCGCCAGTCGAAGGTGACCTTCGAGATCGAGCCGCACAGCGGGTCGACCGTCCGGCTGACCGTCATCCACGACGACTTCTCCCCCGACAGCGAGATGCACCGGGCGATCAGCGGCCAGCTCGACGGCAGCGGCGGCTGGCCGGAGCTGCTGGCCAGCCTCAAGACCCTGCTGGAGACCGGCGAGCCGATGCCCGACCCAGCCCAGGCCCGCTGACCCGACCGCGCGGATCGCGCCGGCCGGGCGGTGCATTTCCGCCGTCTCCGGCAATACCTCGCCATCGACCCAGCGACGACAGCCCGACCGGATGGACATCGACCGGAGCACCGGTGCCGGTCGGGCCGTCCGGGCCTTTCCGCAGCTCTCCCCGCCTTCGGGTGGACACGTGACGGCAACGAGGATTTCTCATTTTCACCTGATCGAGGACCCAACCCACCTAGTGTTGGGCACACCGGTGCTAGTCACGGAGTTGGCCACCCGAACGACGTCCCACGCAGTCAGCGGACGAAAAGTGAGGGAAGACGCGTATGAAGGTCTCAACAGCACTCTGCTCGGCGGCGCTCGGCGTGGGCCTCGGCACGCTCCTGCTGCCAGGCGCCGCACTGGCCGACACCACGGTGTCACCGGCCACCACCCCGGTCGGTGGGACCGTCGTGCTCACCGCGACGACCTGCAACCCGAAGTCGGGTGATGCCATCTTCCGGGTCACCGGCCCCAACCGCGACCAGAACGTCCGGTCCACCACGGCCGCCGCCGGCGGCGGACTCAGCGCCGAACTCTTCACCGCCGGGTTCACCCTGGGCACGTACACGGTGGCGGCGACCTGCGGCGACGGCAGCTCGGCCGGCACCGCCACGTTCGCCGTCACGCCGATCGGCGGCGCGCCGGCCGGCTCCGGCGGCGACAACCGTGACACCGGCGCTCTCGCCGCCGGCGGCACGCTGCTCGGCACCGCCCTCGCCGGCGCGGTGATCCTGATCCGCCGGCGTCGTCCGGTGTCCACTGTCGCCTGATCGGCGACCGTTCCATCCCTGAGACGGGTGCCCGCGCCGGTGACACCGGTGCGGGCACCCCGACGATCCGGTACGGAGGTGCACACGTGTGGTGGCGGCGGACCCTACCGGCCGTGGTCGCCCTGCTCGGCGTGACCGGGCTCGGGCTGATCACCGTCGGCCTCACCGCCGACCCGGCGCGGCCACCACGACCGTCGGCCGACGCGCCGACCCGCACCCACCCCGCACCGGACCTGGCGCCGCTGCCACCGGCCGCGCCGGTCCGGGTGCAGATCCCTGCCATCGACGTACGGGCCGACATCGTCCCCGTCGGCGCGGACACCGCCGGGGTGCTGGAGGTGCCACCACTGGATCGGCCCACCCTCGCCGGCTGGTACCGGCACGGGGTCAGCCCCGGCGAGACCGGCAACGCCGTCCTGGTGGGACACGTCGACTCACCGTCCGGCCCGGCGGTCTTCTTCGACCTCGGTCGGCTCCGCGCCGGGCAGCAGGTACAGGTCACCCGCGCCGATGCACAGGTCGCCACGTTCACCGTGGACGACGTCCGCGCGTACCCCAAGGAGCACTTCCCCACCACCCTGGTCTACGGCCCGGCGGACGTCGCTGGGCTGCGCCTGATCACCTGCGGCGGCCGGTTCGACGCCACGACCGGCAACTACGTCGACAACGTCGTCGTCTTCGCCACCCGCACCGCCTGACCCGGGCCGCCCGCCTGATCCCAGCCGCCCGCCCGCGCCGCCGCACCGCCTGAGCCACCGCCCCGCTGTCGGGAGCCGGACCCTGCTCGGCAGAATGCGGTGGCACCATCCGTGATCGAGATGGTGCGCCGGCGACGGGGAGGCACGCGGTGGATCAGCGACCGGTACGGGACCGGACCGGTCGAGGCGTACGCGCCCTGGCCCGTCGACTGCTCGGACGGGTCGAGGACGACTCCCCCAACCCCCGCCGGTCCAACCCGGACGCCGTGGTCGACTGCGCCGTCTACGTCAACGGCCGCCGGGAACCCGGTCAACCGCACTACGCCGACGCGTACGCCCGGGCGCGGCACAGCCGCGACGCCTTCGTGTGGCTGGGACTGCACGATCCCGGCCCGGCCGTGCTCGCCGCGGTCGGCCAGACCTTCGGCCTCGACGAGCTGACCGTCGAACAGGCGCTCGCCGACGGGCACCGGCCCACCGTGCAGCGCCAGGGGCCGGTCACGCTGCTGGTCCTGCGCACCGCCGGGTACGTGGAGCACGACGAGCTGACCGACACCTCCGAGGTGATCGACACCGGGGACGTCATGGTGCTGCTCGGTGACCGCTTCGCCATCACGGTGCGGCACGGCGCCGCCGGGGCGCTGCGCAGCGTCCGCGCCGACATCGAGCGCCGCCCCACGCTGCTGGCCGCCGGCCCGTGGGCGGTGGCGTACGCGGTGTGCGCCCGCATGGTCGACTCCTACCTGGAGGTGGCCGGGCACGTGGAACGGGACCTGGAGCGGGTCGAGGAGGCCGTGTTCGCCCGCGACCGCAGCGCGGACATCCAGCACATCTACCAGCTCAAACGGGAGGTGGTGGAGTTCAAGCGGGCGGTCCTGCCGTTGCAGGCGCCGATGCGTACGCTGCTCGGACCCGACGGCCCACCGCGCGCCCTGCACCGCTGGTTCGTCGACGTGGACGGCCGGCTGAGTCGGGCCGTGGACCGGGTGGCCGCGTACGACGACCTGCTCACCTCGATCGTCCAGTCGCGGCTGGCCCAGCTCGCCGTGGAGCAGAACAACGACATGCGCAAGATCGCCGCCTGGGCGGCCATCGCGGCCACCCAGACCGGCATCGCCGGCATCTACGGCATGAACTTCGACCACATGCCCGAGCTGGCCTGGCGCTACGGCTACGCCGGGGCGCTCACCCTGATGGCGGCGGCGGCCCTGTTCCTGTACCGCCTGTTCCGCCGCTCTGGCTGGCTGTGAGACCCGCCGGCGGGCTGCTCAACGGTGCGCGGAGAGGAAGGCGCGGATGCGGTCGCGGGGTCTGTCGGTCAGCTCAGGGCCGTGGGTGAAGGCCGCGAGGTCGTAATCCAACTCGCCGAGGACGTGCGCGGTCTCCCGGGTCAGCTGGAAGTCGCTGCACAGCCACTTGATCGGCCACCGGACGCCGAGCACGTTGAACAACGCGTCCCCGGTGATCAGCAGGCGGGTCGGCTCGTGCAGCAGCGACACATGACCGGGCGAGTGCCCGGGGGTGTGCACCACCCGCAGGCCACCGCCGACGTCGAGCAGGTCTCCGTCGGCCAGCGGCTGGGCCACCTCGACCGCCGGAAACCGGCCGCTGTTGACCCGGGCGAAGAGCCGGCCGCCGGTCACGGTCGGGTCGCTGACCGGCGCGCGGCCCCCTCCGCGTACGGCACGTCGGCGGCGTGCGCCGCGACCGGGGCGCCGGTGCGGCGGGCCAACTCCGCCGCGCCGCCGGCGTGATCGGGGTGCGCGTGGGTGAGCACGATCCGGGTGACGTCCGCCGGCGCCTTGCCGATCGCCGCGAGCCCACGCACGATCCGGGCCGGCGCCTTGGCCAGCCCGCAGTCGACCAGCGTGACACTGCCATCGTCGTCGACGAAGGCGTACGAGTTGACCGCCGATCGGCCCACCGTGGGGATGCGCCAGACATTCGGGGCCAGTGCCACCGCAGGGGCTCGCGTCATGTCGCGAGTCTAGGAAGGATCGTCAACTGTCGTTCTCGACCGACCGGAGGTCCGCCTGAGTTGACGGACGGCTAACCTCGCGCGGGTGATGTGGCAGCGGTACGTGGCGATCGGCGACAGCACCACCGAAGGACTCGACGACCCGGACGGCGTCGGCGGCTACCGGGGCTGGGCTGACCGGTTCGCCCTGGCGGTGGCCCGCGCCCAGGGCGGTCTGGAATACGCGAACCTGGCCATCCGTGGCCGGACCACCGCGTTGATCCGCGCCGAGCAGCTCCAGCCCGCCCTCGACCTGGCCCCCGACCTGGCCACCGTGGTCGCCGGCATGAACGACGTGCTGCGCCCCTCCTTCGACGCGGACCAGGTCGCCGCGGATGTCGCGGCGATGCAGCAGGCACTGGTCGAGCAGGGGGCCACCGTGCTGACCTTCACGATGCCGGATCCGGCGCCCGTGATGCCGCTGGCCCGGCCGCTGCGTGGTCGCATGCTGGCGCTCAACGAGGCGCTGCGGGCCGCCACCGCACGGACCGGCGCCACGCTCCTCGACCTGGGCGCCCATCCGGTCTCCTCCGATCCCCGGCTGTGGAGCGACGACCGGCTGCACGCCAACAGCGCCGGGCACGAGCGCATCGCCGCCGCGCTGGCGTACACGGCGGGTCTGCCCGGGTTCGACGACTCCTGGACGCGGCCGTTGCCGCCGGCACCGCAGCGGCGCCGCGGCGAGGTGTTCGGCGCCGAGCTGGCCTGGACCCGCCGGCACCTGCTGCCCTGGCTGGCCCGACACCTACGCGGCCGCTCGTCGGGCGACGACCGGGTGGCCAAGCGGCCGGTGCCGCTGCCGGTGCCGCTCGACTAGGTCGGGTGCGGCAGGATGAGCGACGTGGGTAAGGGTGCGGGACGTCGGCGGGCGAACGCGACGACGGGACGGGTGTGCCCGTGCGGCTCCGGCCGGGCGTACGCGGACTGCTGCGCCCCGGCGCACGGCGGCGACGCCCCGGCGACGGCCGAGGCTCTGATGCGCTCCCGGTTCAGCGCCTTCGCCCTCGGCGACTCCGGTTACCTGCTGCGCAGCTGGCACTCCTCGACCCGGCCCGCCTCCCTGGAGCTCGACCCGGGGCAGCGGTGGACCCGACTGGAGATCGTGGAGACCGAGCGGGGCGGTCTGCTCGACACCGCCGGCACGGTGACCTTCCACGCGCACTACCGGGACGCGGGCCGGCCCGGCACGGTGACCGAACACAGCCGGTTCGTGCGCGAGGACGGCCGGTGGGTCTACCTCGACGGTGACCAACCCTGACGGCTGTTCGGGCGTAGGATGACGTCGGCGTAGTCCTGCGCCACACCTCCCTCCCGGCGCTCACGCCGCCGGCAACGCGGAGGCAAAGGGGGCCTTGAGCCCTCGGGACGTGGTGCCACATGCCCCACTGCGGCGGGGTCGGCGGGAGCGTGAGTCCCGGTGACCGTGCCGTTGACCGGGAGCATGTGATGACCACCCAGAGATCGTTCAAGGCCCGGGTCCGGGCCCGAATGGAGAAGACCGGCGAGAGTTACACCACCGCCCGCCGGCACCTGATCAATCGGACCGCCGAGCCGGTTGCGGCGTCCACCGCCGCGCCCCCTCCAGCGCAGGCCGAACCCACCGCGCCCCCTGCCTCGGCCGCCGCAGCGCAGACCGAGCGAATCGCCGACGACCTGATCCGCGACCGGACCGGCCGCGGCTGGGCCGAGTGGTTCGCAGTGCTCGACGCCGCGTCCGCCGCCGAGTGGACGCACACCCGGATCGCCCGTCACCTGGCTACCGAACACGAGGTGCCGGGCTGGTGGGCGCAGACCATCACCGTCGGGTACGAGCAGACACGCGGCCTGCGCGCGCCGGGTCAACGACGCGGCGGCGGCTTCGAGGCGAGCGCGAGCCGGACGGTGGCCGTGTCGGCGCGGCGACTGTTCGAGGCATTCGCCGACGAGACGGCACGCGCCCGCTGGCTGCCCGACGTCGAGGTACGCGTCCGCACCGCAACCGCGCCGCGCATCTTCCGGGCCGACTGGGCCGGTGGCCCCACCCGGATCGTCGTCGGCATCGACGCTGTCGGCGAGTCAAAGGCCCGGGTCAGCATCCTGCACGAGAAGCTGACCGGAGCCGAGCAGGCCGCGGAGCTGAAGGCGTACTGGCGGGACCGGCTCGTCGCACTGAAGGCACTGCTCGAAACGGACGGAGACCGCCGATGACCATGACGTTCATCAACCTGCCGGTGCGCGACCTGACCACCGCGACCGAGTTCTACCGGGCGATCGGCTTCATCAGCGACCAGGCCGATCCGGACGGCGACAGCATGATGCTCACCATCTCCGACACCACCCGGCTGGTGCTGCACCTCCGCTCGGGCTTCGAGGCGTACACCGGGGTCGCCGTCACGGACACGGCGACCAGCCGGGAGGTGATCGTCGGGCTGTCGGCGTCGAGCCGGGGGCAGGTCGACGAACTGGTCGACCAGGCGGCGGTCGCCGGCGGGGAGTCGCTCGGGCCGGGGACGGCCAACGGGCCGATGTACATGCGCGGTTTCCGCGACCTCGACGGCCACCAGTGGTCGTTCCTGCACATGGCCGGCTGACCGTGCGGCCCGGCGGCGGCCTGCTCCGGCCGCCGCCGGGCCCCGGTCAGTCCGGGGCGCCGGTCACCGCCGCGGCGACGCCGGTGGGCACGGCCGTCCGGCGCGGGCGGCGGGTCAGCAGCACCAGCGCCACCACGAGGTACGCCCCGGCGGTCAGCGCGAACGCCACCGCGTTGCCGGCCGCCGTGGCGAGCAGGCCGTAGCCGGCGTACGTCACGATGATCAGCACGTCGGTGGCCATCCCGGCCAGGGAGGTGACGGTGGCGCGGCTGGTGCCGGTGATCCGGGCCTGGAGCCGCGCGTCGGCCAGCACGGTGGCCAACTGCGCCGCGCCGAAGGCCACCGCGAGCAGCACGAACCCGGCCGGGTGCCGGAGCAGGGCACCCGCGGCCAGCGCGACGCCGACCAGCCCCAGCAGCGCGGCGTAGCCTCGGCTGCCCAGCCGCTCCCCCGCCGGGGCGAGCAGCCCGCCGACGGTCACCCCCGCCCAGAGCAGCAGGAGCAGCAGGGGTACGGCCTGCGCCCCGACGCCGGTGTCCAGGGCGAGCAGCGGGGTGTACTCGTCGAGGGCACCCCAGTCGGCGGCGACCACGGCCACCAGCAGCACGGCGGCCCGTACCGGCGGGCGGGTACGGACCTGCGCCACTCCGGCCCGCAGCGTGTCCCACCACCCCAGGTCACCATCGTCGTCCGGGCTCGCGGCCGGGACGGTGTCCGGCTCGTCCGGCCGGGTTGGTGCGGCGCCCGTCGGCCGGGCGGCCATCGCCGGCTCGGCGACCGGAACGCGTACGGCGGCGGGCGCGCGGTGTTCCGGGAGCCGGGTGGCGACGATCGTGGCGAGCAGGCAGGCGAGCACGCTGGCCGCGCCGACCACCGGGTACCCGCCGGCGGCGAGCACCGGGCCGGCGAGCACTCCGGAGACCACCACGCCCAGCACACCCGCCGTCCGCGCCCGCCCGAGCACCCGGGCGTACCGGCCGACCGCGCCGAGCCGGTCCAGCTCGGTCCAGACCAACGCCTCCAGCGCACCGGAGACCAGTGCGCCACCGGCGCCCCAGAGCAGGAAACCGACCGCGAACGCCGGGTACGACGGCAGCAGCACCCAGAGCGCGAAACCGGCGGCGGCGACCAGCGGGGCGAGGCAGAGCAGCAGCCGGCGGGACAGCACGTCGGCCCAGGCGCCGGAGGGCACCTCGAACAGGATGCCGGCGGCGGACCAGATGACGAAGAGCGACGCGATCTGCCCCACCGACAGTCCGGTGTCGGCGAAGAACACCACGTACAGCGGGTAGAGCAGGACGAGGTCACTGAGGAACGCGTACCCGTAGAGGGTCGCCGTCAGCCGACGGAGCGCCGGGTCGGGCACGCGCGAAGCGATGGAGATCATGGGGCCTTCCCGTGGGAGTGGAGACGGACACCGGACGTGCGGTGCCCGTGGTGGCCCACGGGATCGGCCAACGCCGCTGGATCAATGTCGCCAGGTCATGCCCGCGATGCTAGACAACCCGCGCGGCCGCGGCCAGCGCTTTCGGCGTGCCGAGCACCGCGAGCCGTGCGGGTGAGGGAGCGGGCGGACAACGCGAGGCGGGGCGGGATCAGATCGATCCCGCCCCGCGCCGTACCGCTGAAGGTCAGCGCCGGTCGACCGGCGGGATGACAGTGGTGGTCTCACCGTCGTCGCTGGTGCGCTGCCCGGGCACCACGTGATCGGTGCCGCCCCGGACCACCTGGGTCGCGTCGGGGTCGACACCGGTGCCCACCGCCTGTGTGACCTCCGAACCGGCCGAGCCGCTGACCACCTGGGTCGTGTCGTCGGTCGCGGAGGGCCGGGCCGGCGTCGGCGTCGTATCGCCGTCGAGGGCGCCGCGACCGACCGCCTGGGTGGCGTCGGAGCTGACCGGGAAATGGACGACCTGGGTGGCCTCCGGGTCGGCGGGTCGGGTCACCACCTGGGTGGCCTCGGCGTCGACCGGCCGGGGCACCACCTGGGTGGCCTCCGCGCCGCTGCTGGTGGTCGACGCGCGGGCCAGCTCGGCCTCGGCGTCGCGGCGACCGGCCCGGTACGCCTGGGCGTGCTCGGCGATCAGCTGCGACTCCTGCTCGGCGCGGGTCAGCCACGACTCCCAGCGACTCTGCATCGGACGGATCAGACCGCCGCCGACACCGACGACGAGAATGCCGCCGATCGTGGCCAGCACGGCGATCAGCACCGGAGTGGTGACCGCGGTGGCCACACCGATCTGGTTCAGCGCGGCGATGACACCGAGGCCGAGGATGAACACCGAGGCGATGGTGGCCAGCACCCGACCGTACGACAGGCCGCCGAGCGCGCCGCTGATGATGTCCTTGACCGCGTTGGCGATGGCGGCGGCGACCACGACGATGACGATCGCGACGAAGGCGCGGGGCAGCCACGCGATCACCGCGCCGAGCAGGTCGGAGATCGGGTTCGGGCCCCAGATGCCGAAGGCGAGCTGAAGGGTGAACAGCAGCACCGCGTAGTAGACGAGCTTCGCGACGATGTCGCTGGCGTCGTACCGGGAGCGGCTCAACGCGCGGCGGATGCCGCCGCGTTCGACGGCGCGGTCGAAGCCCACCCGTTCGAGGACCTTCTCCACGATCTTCAGTACGGCCTTGGCGATCAGCCATCCGGCCACCAGGATCGCCAGGAAGGCGACGGCCTTGGGCAGGAAGAGCATCACCGAGCGGAGAGCGTCGCCCACCGCGTCGCTGACGTTGTCACTCATCTGGTCATTCCTTAAGGGGCAGCCGGAACGGTCACCCCGGACCTACCCCGGACCCGACCCGCGGAAACACAAGTGATCACCTGGCCGGCCGACCCTCTAGCGCGGGGCGAGTCTTGGCAATATTCTCCGGAGTGCGTGCGGCCACTGGAGCTACTTTTCATCCCCCCGCCGTCGGCCGCAGGAGGAGATGCCATGCACGTCGACCATTCCGAAGTGGATCGCCGGACGCTGCTGCGGGCCGGTCTCGGCGCCGCCACGGTCGCCGTCGTCGGGAGCGAACTCGCCTTCCCGGGCGCGGCGCAGGCCGCGCCGGGCACCGACCTGGACTGGATCATCAGCTGTGACGAGTGGGCCGCCCGTCCACCGAAGGATCCGCTGTCGGTGAGCGCCATCGCCACCAACAAGATCATCGTTCACCACATGGCATTCCCGAACGTCACCGACTACTCCCGCGAGCAGGCGGTGAAGCTGGCCCACGACTGCCAGGACCTGCACATGGACGGCAACGGCTGGTCGGACACCGGTCAGCACTTCACGGTGAGCCGCGGCGGCTACGTGCTGGAGGGCCGCCGGGGCAGCCTGGAGCGCCTCGAAGCCGGCGACCGGCAGATGATCTCGGCGCACTGCCCGGGCGAGAACGGCCGGGCCATCGGCATCGAGAACGAGGGCACCTACGTCACCGAGACGCCGCCCGAGGCGTTGACCGACTCGCTGGTGAAGCTCTGCGTCGCGATCTGCCGGCAGTACGGGCTGCACGCGCACGACATCTTCGGTCACTGGGACTTCCGCACCACCCAGTGCCCGGGCGCCGCCTTCTACCGGCAGTTCCCCGAGCTGCGGCGACGGGTACACGCCGCCCTCGGCACCAAGCTCGGTGACGTGCCGGCACGCCGCTGGCCGGACCTGTGGCGCTTCGTCAACTCCCCGTCGGTCCGGGTGGTGCAGCACCTGCTCGCCCACCGGGGCTACCCGGTGACCGTCAGCGGCACGTTCGACGCCGCGACCGTCGCGGCCGTGCAGGACTGGCAGGCCCGCAACGGCATCGCGGTGGACGTGGACGCCACACTCACCACACCGACCTGGGAGACCCTCGCTCCGGAGCTGGACCAGCACGCGGCCGGAGCGCCGGTCACGGCCGTGCAGGAAATCCTCGCCACCAAGGGGTACGCGGTCACCGTCACCGGGGCGTACGACCACGCCACCCGGAGGGCGGTGCAGGACCTTCAGGCGCTGCACGGGCTGCCCCGCAACGGCAAACTCAGCACGAGCACGTGGTGCACGGTCGTCGGCGGTTCGGTCCGCGAGTCGTTCCGGCACCGCTGAGCCCGTGGTGGCGGTGCGGGCCGCACCCGCACCGCCACCCAGCCGGCTCACCGGTTTGATCCGCCGCCAGGGCGGAAAGAGTCCCGGGCATGACCTGGGCCCGTCGAGCCGTACCCGCTGTCGCCGCCGCCGTCGCGGCCCTCGCCGCGCGGGACCTGATCCAGCGCGACCACGCGCTGCTGCGCAACTTTCCGGTCCTCGGACGCGCCCGCTACCTGTTGGAGACGATCGGGCCGGAGCTTCGGCAGTACATCGTGGCCGGCAACAACGAGGAGCGGCCGTTCACCCGCGACCAGCGCCGCTGGGTGTACGCGTCGGCCAAGCAGGAGAACAACTACTTCGGTTTCGGCACGGACAACGACATCGAGTACACCCCCGGGTATCCGATCATCAAGCACCGCACGTTCGGCCGTGCCGTGCCGCCGTCGTCACCGACCGCCGGGCACGACGTGCGGTTGCCCTGCGCGAAGGTGCTCGGCGCGGCACGGGGGCGGGCCCGGGCGTTCCGACCGGAGTCGGTCGTCAACATCTCTGGGATGAGCTTCGGCTCGCTCTCCGGCAACGCCATCACGGCGCTCAACAAGGGGGCGGCGCTCGCCGGCTGTTTGCAGAACACCGGCGAGGGCGGTCTGTCGCCGTACCACCGCAACGGCGGTGAGCTGGTCTTCCAACTCGGCACGGCGTACTTCGGCTGTCGCGACGAGCACGGCCGGTTCAGCCTTGACCGGCTGAAGGACCTGGTCGCCGGCGCGCCGGTGCGGGCGCTGGAGATCAAGCTGAGCCAGGGCGCCAAGCCGAGCCTCGGTGGGCTGCTACCCGGGGCGAAGGTGTCCGCCGAGATCGCCGCCACCCGGGGCATTCCGGCCGGTCAGGACTGCGTGAGCCCGTCCCGGCACGCCGAGTTCTCCGACTGCGACAGCCTCCTCGACTGGGTGGAGCTGCTGGCCGCCGAGACGGGCCTGCCGGTCGGCATCAAGTCGGCGGTCGGTGACCTGGGCTTCTGGCAGGAGTTGGCCACCCTGATGCGCGACACCGGCCGGGGTGTGGACTTCGTGACGATCGACGGTGGCGAGGGCGGCACCGGCGCCGCACCACTGATCTTCACCGACTCCGTGTCGCTCCCGTTCCAGCAGGGCTTCTCCCGGGTGTACAAGATCTTCGCCGAGCACAACCTGCACGAGCAGGTGGTCTTCGTCGGCGGCGGCAAGCTCGGCCTGCCGGACAACGCCATCGTGGCGTTCGCGCTCGGCTGCGACCTGGTCAACGTCGGTCGGGAGGCGATGCTGGCGATCGGCTGCATCCAGGCGCAGAAGTGCCACACCGACACCTGCCCCACCGGCGTCGCCACCCAGAACGCGTGGCTCGCCCGGGGCCTGGACCCGACGGTGAAGTCGGTCCGGGCGGCCAACTACCTGCGGACACTGCGCCGGGACCTGACCAGGGTCGCCGAGGCCTGCGGCGTCGAACACCCCGGCCTGATCGGCACCGACGCCGTGGAGATCCTGGACGGCCGCACCGGCTCCACCCCACTGCACCAGGTGTACGGCTACCGGCCGGAATGGGGGCTGCCCTCGCCCGCCGATCAGGCGGAGATCATCCGGCTGATGGTCCCGGAGGCACCCCAGGGCGGCAGCGCCCCGCCGTCCGCCACCGCCATCGGCTGAGATCGCGCCCGACCTGGCCGGCCTGGGCTCGGACCTGCCGGCCTCGGACCGGCCCTGGCCGCCAGCCCACTCCGGCCTCGGCCCGGACCTGGACTCCGACCCCGCCGGCCTCCGACCCGCAACTCTCCGACCGGGGAGCCATATTCGCCGTTGAGCGCTATGCCTCTGGTTCATATTCATGACTCAGAGGTATAGCCCGTTTCCGCGACATGCCCTCCAGCCGCCGCCAATGCGGAAACAGCCCCGGCTCGGCGACCGACCGGCCCGCGCCGCTCCGGCGTTGCTCGGCGGTGCGGTGCCGGGCGGGTGGCCCGCCGCGAAACCGGAGACGTCCAGACGATCGTTGCCCTGGGGCGCCTCGAGTGGGCAGGCCGAGGACGCCGCGTCATCGGCATGCGACGGGATAAACCCGTGGAGCCGCGGCCGAGGGCACCCGTATGGTGGCGCGGTGCTGATCAGACGCGAGACACCCGCCGACGTCGACGCCATTCGGGCGGTGCACTTCGCAGCCTTCGCCAAGCCCGACGGCGGTGACGGCATGCCGGTCGAGGCGACGCTCGTCGACGCGCTGCGCGCCGACGAGGGCTGGCTGCCCGCGTACTCCCTGGTGGCGACCGATTCGGACGGCCAGGTGGTCGGGCACGTGGTGGCCACCCGCGGCCTGGTGGATGGTGCGCCCGTGGCGTTGGGCCTGGGGCCACTGGGCGTGCTGCCCGACTGGCAGCGACGTCGGGTCGGCAGCGCGTTGATGCACGCGGTGCTCGGCGCGGCCGACGCGCGGGACGAACCGCTGGTGGTGTTGCTCGGGCACCCCGACTACTACCCGCGCTTCGGGTTCCGGCCCGCCGTCGAGCTGGGCGTGACGCCGCCGCAGCCGTGGGGGCCGCAGTACTTCATGGCTCGACCGTTGCACGCGTGGCGGGAGTCGATCCGGGGCGAGTTCCGCTACGCCAGCCCGTTCGACGACCTGTGAACCGACCCGCTGTCCGCCGGCGGCGCGCCACCGATCTGGACGGCTGCGTCGCAGCGCTCGCCGAGGTGCACCGCGTCGACCGGTACCCGCTGAACTGGCCCGCCGACCCGCACCGCTGGCTGCGTGAACCGCACCCGGCGCGAGCCTGGGTCGCCGTCGACGCCGACGCGGCCGTTGTCGGACACGTCGCTGTGCATCGGATCCCCGGCCAGGTGGACGGGCCGCCCGGCCGGCCGACGGCCGAGGTGGCTCGTCTCTTCGTGTCGCCGAGAGCCCGGGGGTTGGCGCTGGGCAGCGCGCTGCTGGACCGGGCCCGCCGGTGGGCGGAAAAACGTGGCACTGACCTGGTGCTGGAAGTGGCCGCCGGTGGCACCGCAGCCGCCGCGTTATATGAGCGCGCGGGATGGCGGTGTGTCGGCACCAGCACGGCACCCTGGGCCGCTCCGGACGGCAGCCCGGTGTCGCTGCGCCACTACAGGCTGCGTCATCGCGCGCCGGGCTCCGACGCCGCAGCGGCCAGCGCCGCGAGGCGACGGGCGAGCCGGCCTGCGGCCTCGCGCAGCTCGGGAGGCTCCAGCACCTCCATCTCGTGATCCAGGCGGGCGAGGTGCGCGGCGAGCCAGTCCAGGCTGTCGCCGCCGACGACCAGCACCGACCACCCGTCGCGGTCGTCCTCGACCCGCCCCACCTGGGGCGGGACCACCTCACGCACCCGGTCGGCCGGGGCGTGCACCCGCACCCGGGCGAGGTACCGGTACGGCGCCCCGGTCACGGCACGCTGCACGAAGGCCACCGGATCCGGGTGCTCGCGTGCGCGAAAACGCCAGGTCGTCGCCGCCGCTGCCCGCATCCGATCCAGCCGGAACGTCCGCCAGTCGTCGCGGTCGACGTCCCAGGCCATCAGATACCAGCGGCGACCGGTGGTGACCATCCGGATCGGCTCGACCGTCCGTTCCTGCTCGCCAGCGTCCCGGCCGGGATAGTGGAATCGAACGCGCACCCCGTCTCGACAGGCCCGGGCCAGCGTCACCAGCAGCTCCGCGTCGATCTCGGCGACCGGGCCGAGGAGGGTGTCGGTGGCGCCGTGCACCGCCCGTACCTCGGCGCGTAGCCGCGACGGCATCACCTGGTCGAGCTTCGCGAGAGCCCGCAGCGCCGCCTCGCTCGCCCCGGCGACCGTGCCCCCGGAGGCGAGCCGCAGAGACACCGCCGTGGCGATCGCCTCCTCGTCGTCCAGGAGCAACGGCGGCAGCCGGGTGCCCGCACCGAGTTGATAGCCGCCGCCGACGCCCGACACCGCGTGCACGGGATAGCCGAGCGTCCGCAGACGCTGCACATCGCGGCGCACGCAACGGCCGGTGACCCCCAGCTCGGTGGCGAGCTCCGCGGCCGTCCAGGACAGTCGTCGTTGCAGTAGCGCCAGCAGGCGCAGCACCCGCTCGGTCGTCGCCTCGACGGTCACCTGTCGATCGTTGCACGGATAGCGGAACAACCCTGTCCGCTATCCGCGAGAGGCTGGGATCATGACCGACCAGGGCAAGAAGCAAGGGTCCGCCGTGACCCGCGACGTCCAGATCACGTTCGACTGCGCCGACCCGGCTGGGTTGGCCACGTTCTGGGCCGAGGCGCTCGGCTATCAGGTGCAGGCCCCACCCGGGAACTTCGAAACCTGGGACCAGGCACTGGAGGCGATGGGTGTGCCGCCGGAGAACCGCAACGACGCGTCGGCGGTGGTCGACCCCGAGGGCTCGCGACCACGGCTGTTCTTCCAGCGGGTGCCGGAGCACAAGCAGGTGAAAAATCGCGTCCACCTCGACGTCCGCGCGGCCCCCGGGCTGGAGGGTGACGAGCGGATGGCGGCCCTGGAGGCGGAGGCCGAACGCCTCGTCTCCCATGGCGCCAAGCGGCTCAGTCGGCACGAGCCCACTCCCCCGTTGGGCGCCGGTCATCTCATCATGGCCGACCCGGAGGGCAACGAGTTCTGTCTCGACTGATCGGGTGTTCGCCCAGCTCACTGCCGCACTGGCCGGGCGCCATGCGAACATGTGTACGTGTCGCCCGGCGCCAGCATCCTGCACGCCGACCTGGACGCGTTCTACGCGTCGGTCGAGCAGCGCGACGACCCGCGCCTGCGTGGGCGGCCGGTGATCGTCGGTGGTGGCGTGGTGCTCGCGGCCAGCTACGAGGCGAAGGCGCGGGGTGTCCGCAGCGCGATGGGCGGCCAGCAGGCGCGTCGGCTCTGCCCGGACGCGATCGTGGTGGCGCCCCGAATGTCGGCGTACACGGCGGCGAGCCGCGCGGTCTTCGAGATCTTCCGGCAGACCACACCGCTGGTCGAGGGGCTCTCCATCGACGAGGCGTTCCTCGACGTGGGTGGTCTGCGGCGGCTGGTCGGGCCACCGGCCGAGATCGCCGAACGGCTGCGCCGGGAGGTCCGCGACCAGGTCCACCTGCCGATCACGGTGGGGGTGGCCCGCACGAAGTTCCTGGCCAAGGTGGCCAGCGGGGTGGCGAAACCGGACGGCCTGCTGGTGGTCGCACCGGACGCCGAGCTGGCATTCCTGCACCCGCTGCCAGTGGAACGGCTCTGGGGCGTCGGCCCGGTCACGGCCGCCAAGCTGCGGGAACGCCGGATCCGCACGGTCGGGGAGGTGGCCCGTCTCGGCGAGGCGGCGCTGGTGTCGCTGCTCGGGGCGGGCGCCGGCCGGCACCTGCACGCGCTGGCGCACAATCGCGACCCCCGGGCGGTGCAGGTGGGGCGGCGGCGCGGTTCGATGGGCGCGCAGCACGCGCTGAGTCGTACCCCGCACGCCTCGACGGAGCTGGACGCCATCCTCGCCGGCCTGGTCGACCGGGTCAGCCGGCGGATGCGGACGGCCGGGCGGTCCGGCCGCACTGTGGTGTTGCGGCTGCGCTTCGGCGACTACACCCGGGCGACCCGCTCGCACACGGTGGGTAAGGCGACGGCGGACACGACGCCGCTGCTCGCCGCCGCGCGTGCGCTGCTGCGCGCGGCTCTGCCCGAGATCGATCGCCGTGGCATCACCCTGATCGGCGTCTCCGTGGGCAACCTCGACGACAACCCGGTCCAGCCTGAGCTGCCGTTCCAGCCGGACCCCGGGTCCGATCTGGACACTGCGGTCGACGCGGTCCGCGACCGGTTCGGATCAGCGGCGCTCACCCGGGCGGTGTTGCTCGGCCGGGAGCCGAGCGTGGAGATGCCACTCCTGCCGGACTGACCGATACGCGTGCGGCGTCCGCGGCCGAGCTGCGACCAGAGACACATCACAGCAGGTCGGCGGTTTAACCGGCGGCTGACGGGTGACCCTTGTGGGGTACAGCCTGACGAGGGGGGCCCATGATGTCCGACGACACCAGCAACCGACCGAGCCGCACCGCCGAGCGCCCGCACGACGTAACGGACCCGCTGCTGTGGCAGTTGGCGATCGATGTGCTGAGCGCACACGAGCCGGACGACGAGAGCCAGTGCCGCAACCTCCAGTGCGCCGGGCAGTCCTGGCCGTGTGCGGCCCGCGCCGGTGCTGAGCACTCACTGCGGCTGGCCCGCAGCACATCCAGCTCGGTCGAGCTGACCGTCGACGGGACCGACAACGTCGACGTCGACGTCGACACGGACGGGCGCCGCGACGCCGCGGTGCCGGCCCCGCGCTGGGGCTGGAACGCCGGCCCGGTGGCGTCGCACCGAGGGTCGAAGGCCGCCTCCGCGGCGTGACGGGCCACGAACCGCTGGTAGCAACCCGCCGGCTGTGGGGTTCCCGGTGATCCGGGAACCCCACAGCCCGACGGGGTACGCCTACAGGGTGCGGGCCAGCCGGTCGGCGAGCGTCCGGGTGAAACGGGCCGGGTCGGTCAGCTCACCACCCTCGGCGAGCACCGCCAGGCCGTAGAGCAGCTCGGCGGTCTCGGTCAGGGCGGCGGTGTCGCTACCCTGCTCGTGAGCCTTGCGCAGCCCGGACACCAGCGGGTGACCGGGGTTGATCTCCAGGATCCGCTTGGTCGGGGGGATCTCGTGCCCCATCGCCCGGTACATCTTCTCCAGGGTCGGGGTGAGGTCGTGGGCGTCGCCGACGACGCAGGCCGGTGAGGTGGTCAGCCGCGACGACAGGCGGACCTCCCGGACACTGTCGGTGAGGATGGTCCCCAGCCAGTCGAGCAGCGCCGCGAACTCCTGTCGCTGCTGCTCACGCTCGGCCTCGGCCTGCTGCTTCTCCTCGTCGGTGTCCAGGTCGATCTCGCCCTTGGCGATCGAGCGCAGCGGTCGACCGTCGTACGTGCCGACCCGCTCGACCCACACCTCGTCGACCTGGTCGGTGAGGAGCAGCACCTCGTGCCCCTTGGCCCGGAACGCCTCCAGGTGCGGAGAGTTCTCGATGGCGGCCCGGGACTCGCCGGTGGCGTACCAGATGTCGCTCTGACCGTCCTTCATCCGCGACACGTAGCCGGCCAGGTCGGTGGGTTCGGCCGGGTCGTTGGTGGAGGCCACCGTCAGGATGTCCAGCAGGGTGTCCCGGTTGTCGGTGTCGTCGATCAGCCCTTCCTTGACCACCGCGCCGAACTCGGTCCAGAAGGTGCGGTAGCGCTCGGCGTGGTTGGCCTTGAGGTCCTTGACGGTGGCGAGGACCTTCTTGACCAGGCGGCGGCGGACGATCTGGATCTGCCGGTCCTGCTGGAGGATCTCCCGGGAGATGTTCAGCGACAGGTCGTGCGCGTCGACCACGCCCTTGACGAAGCGCAGGTAGGTCGGGACCAGCGCCTCGCAGTCGTCCATGATGAAGACGCGCTTGACGTAGAGCTGGACGCCACGGCGGCCCTGCGGGGAGAACAGGTCCAGCGGGGCGTGGCTGGGCAGGAACAGCAGCGCCTCGTACTCGAAGGTGCCCTCGCCCTTCATGTGCACGACCTCGAGTGGGTCGGCCCAGTCGTGGCTGACGTGCTTGTAGAACTCGTTGTACTCGGCGGCGTCGACCTCGTCGCGGGGTCGCGCCCAGAGCGCCTTCATCGAGTTGAGGGTCTGCACCTCGCGGGTGGCGGCCTCGCCGTCGGCGCCGGGGCGCTCGACGGTCATCCGGATCGGCCAGGCGATAAAGTCGGAGTAGCGCTTGACGATCTCGCGGACGGTCCACTCGGCGGTGTAGTCGTGCAGGTTGTCCTCGGTGTCGGCCGGCTTGAGGTGCAGGGTCACCGTGGTGCCCTGCGGCGCCTCGTCGACCGCCTCGATCGAGTAGGTGCCCTCGCCGGTGGACTCCCAACGGGTGCCGCCGGTCTCGCCGGCCTTGCGGGTCAGCAGGGTGACCCGGTCGGCGACCATGAACGCGGCGTAGAAACCGACGCCGAACTGGCCGATGAGGTCCTGCTTGGCGTGGGCGTCGGCGGACTCGCGCAGTTGGCGCAGCAGCTCGGCGGTGCCCGACTTGGCGATCGTGCCGATCAGCTGGACGACCTCGTCGCGGGTCATCCCGATGCCGTTGTCCCGCACGGTGAGGGTGCGGGCGTCGCGGTCAATCTCCAGGGCGACGTGCAGGTCGTCGGTGTCGGCGACGAGGTCCTTGTCGACGAGGGTGGCCAGCCGGAGCTTGTCTAGGGCGTCGGACGCGTTCGAGATGAGTTCCCGCAGGAAGACGTCCTTGTTCGAATAGATCGAGTGGACCACCAACTGGAGGAGCTGACGCGCCTCGGCCTGGAATTCCAACGTTTCGGCCTGGTTGCTCACACCGTCTCCCATCTCGGCTCGTTCGGAGGTTCGCGGAAAGGATACGAGTCGTCACCGCTCCGGCTGTGGCCGCGTCCGGGTCGTATTCCCGATCCGGTCGCCCATCCTGGTGAGATAGCTGACTTTGCTCAACAGAAGTCAGGCCGGATAGCGTGGCGGCCATGAAGATCGCTGGAAGCACCGCCCTCGTCACCGGCGCCAACCGTGGCCTCGGCCGACACCTGGCCGCCGAACTTCTCGCCCGGGGCGCCACCGTCTACGCCGGCGCCCGCAACCCGGACAGCGTCGACCTGCCCGGCGTGACGCCGGTCCGCCTCGACATCACCGACCCCGCCTCGGTGGCCGCCGCCGCCGAGCAGGCCGGGAACGTGAACCTGCTGATCAACAACGCCGGCATCGACACCCGGACCGACCTCCTCGACGGCGACCTGGACCTCGTCCGGCTGGAGCTGGAAACCCACTACATCGGCACCCTGTCGACGGTCCGGGCGTTCGCGCCGGTCATCGCCGGCAACGGCGGCGGAACGATCCTCAACGTGCTCTCCGTGCTGTCCTGGTTCGGCTCCCCGCTCCACGGGGCCTACAGCGCCGCCAAGTCCGCCGAGTGGTCGATGACCAACGTGCTGCGCGTCCAGCTCGCCGAGCGGGGCGTCCGGGTCTCCGGCCTGCACGTCGGCTACCTGGACACCGACATGGCCGCCGACGTCACCGGCCCGAAACTGGACCCGGCGACGATCGCCCGGATCGGGGTGGACGGCATCGAGGCCGACGCGTACGAGATCCTCGCCGACGACCTCAGCCGCCAGGTGCAGGCCGGGCTGGCCGGCGGCGTCGCCGCGCTCTACCCACAGCTCCCCTGACCCGCCACGCGACGGGCCGCCACCGGGAAGTGACCGGTGGCGGCCCTTTCTCGTCTACCCGGTCAGCTCGCCTGCAACGTCACGTCGTCGAGGACGAAGCTGGTCTGCAAGGACGAGTCCTCGGCGCCGGTGAACCGCAGCGTCACCGCCTGCCCGGCGAACCCGGCCACGTTGAAGCTGCGCTGCACGTAACCGGTTGCGGCGTTGAGATTCGAGTACGTCGCCAGCGTGCTCGAACCCAGCTGCACGGTGAGCCGGTCGTACGCCGTGGAACTGGTGGTCTCGGCGGTGTCGATGTGCAGCCAGAACGACAGCGTGTAGGTGGCGCAGCCGGCCGGCAGGGTCACCGACTGCGACAGATTCTCGGTGCGGGTGCTGCCGTTCCCGTTGAGCCACGCCTTGTACGACCCGGTCCGGGCCGGTTGGCCGCTGGCGTTGGTGATCACGCCGGAGGACGCGGTCCACGGCGTGCTGCCGCTCTCGAAGCCACCGTTGCCGACCACCTGACCACCGGTACAGGTCGGGGTGCCGCCGCCCACGGCGAGCTGCCACAGCGCGTATGCGACACCGTCGGCCGCCCGGTTCAGCACGGTGGCGCTGACGTTGGCGGTGGTGTCACAGGACCGGTGGTAGCACGGGTCGTACGCGGAGTTGGCGGTGCCGCCCCACTTGGCCGCCTGGGCGCTGGTCTTGCGGGCGCTGGCGCCGGCGGCGTAGCCCGAGGTGGGGATGCCGGCCTGCTGGAAGTAGTAGTCGTCGGAGCGTCCCTGGCCCTCGACGTTCTCCTCCGGTTGCAGGCCCAACGAGTCCCAGTACGCCTTCAGCGGCGCCGCCGTGGTCGAGGTGACCCGGTTGATGAAGTAGCCGCCGTTGATCGAGCCGACCATGTCGAAGTTGTAGTAACCCTTGATGTAGCCGCGCTGGGTGGCGTTGAGCGAGTTGACGTAGAACCGGGAGCCGTTGAGCCCCTGCTCCTCGTCGGTCCACCAGGCGAACCGGACCCGTTTGGTCATGGTCGGGTTCTGCGCGGCCAGGACCAGCGCGTTCTCCAGCAGGGTCGACGATCCGGTGGCGTTGTCGTTGATGCCCGGGCCGGCCGAGACGCCGTCCAGGTGCGCGCCGAACATGACCACCTGGTCGGCGGAGCCGCCGGGCCACTCGGCGATGAGGTTGTTCGAGGGGTACCGGCAGCTGGAGCAGTACTGCTCGCTGATGGTGTAGCCGGCCGCCTGGAGCCTGGTCTTGACGTAGCTGAGTGAGGCGGTGTAGCCGGCCGAGCCGGCCCGTCGGTTGCCACCGTTGCTGGTGGCGATGGCGTTGAACTGGGTCAGGTGGGCCTGGAGGTTGGTGACGGAGATGTCCGGCGCTGCCAACGCGGCGGCGGCGATCGGCCGGGTCACCGTCGTGGTGGTCGGGGGTGACGCGGTCGCCGGTTGGGCGGCCAGTGTCACCGTCAATCCGGCGAACACGGCGAGCGCGGTTCCCGCGCTCAGCGTTCTGCCTCTCATGGGGGCTCCTCGGGGTTGGAGAGATATCGGAGACAATTACAGATATCTATTTTCCGAGCATCGGTCGTTCGTCCCGAACCGCCGCCGGTTCGACGATGGGTACCGGCGTCGGCACAGGTGAGTAGAGGTGTCAGGATGGGTAGGTAACGCGGCAGGGGTCGTCGGGCCCGGAACGGGGGCTTGCGATGGGGTCGGATCGAGCGTGACACGACCCGGTGGTGACCTGTTCGTCGGCGGCGGCGAGACCGGGCGCCTGATGGCAGAGCTGGACTGGGCCCGTACCCCGCTCGGCGCGGTCGACGAATGGCCGCAGAGCCTGCGCGCCGCCGTCCGGATGGTGCTCTCCTCCCGGTATCCCATGCTGCTGCTCTGGGGTGAGAGCTTCTCCCAGCTCTACAACGACGCGTACTCCGCGCTGATCGGCGACAAACACCCTGCCGCGCTCGGCGACGACGTGCGGGTGACCCTGGCCGAGGGCTGGGACGTGCTCGCCCCGCTGATCGAGGAGGCTATGGCGACCGGGGTGGCCAGCTGGGTCCCCGCGCTGCAACTGCTGCTCGAGCGGGCCGGCTACCGCGAGGAGGCGTACTTCAGCGTCTCGCACGCCCCGGCCCGCGACGACGACGGCCGCACCGTCGGCGTGCTGACCGTGTGCAGCGAGGTCACCCAGCAGGTGGTCGGCGAGCGCCGGCTCCGTCTCCTGCGCGACCTGTCCGTGCTCGGCGACGGGCGCACCGTCGACGTGGACGCCACCGCCGCTCGGTTGATCGACGTGATCGACGGCCACCCCCTGGACGTGCCGTTCGCCACCATCTACCTGCGCGACGGCACGGCGCTGCGACGGGTCGCCTGCACCGGCGACGACCGGGGGCACGCCCGGGCCCTACCGGAAACCGTCGAGCTGACCGACCCGGGCCCGCCCGCGTACGCCTGGGGGCTGGCGGACGCCGTCCAGGGCCGGGCGACCCAGGTGACCGACGTCGCCAATCGGCTGCCGCTGCCCGCCGGCCCGTGGGACGACCCGGTCCGCACCGCGTTGGCGCTGCCGCTGCCCTCCGGCGACGAGGATCAGCCGCTCGGCGTCCTGCTCGCCGGGGTCAGCCCCAGCCGAGGGCTCGACGAGGCGTACCGCTCCTTCCACCAACTCCTCGCCCAGCAGATCTCCGTGGCGCTGCGCAACGCCCAGGAGTACGAGGAGGAGCGGCGTCGGGTCGAGGCGATGGCGGAACTGGACCGGGTCAAGACCGACTTCTTCGCCAACGTCAGCCACGAGTTCCGCACCCCGTTGACCCTCATCCTCGGCCCGCTGACCGATGCCCTCACCGATGCCGCCGCGCCGTTGGCGGCGGTGCAGCGGGAGCGGGTGGAGACCGGCTGGCGTAACGCCACCCGACTGTTGACGCTGGTCAACAGTCTGCTCACCTTCTCCAGCCTGGAGGCCGGGCGCGCGCGCAGCGACGCCCGGGTGGTCGACCTGGCCGCGCTGACCGCCGAACTCGCCGGGGTGTTCCGGGCCGCCGTCGAGCGGGCCGGGTTGACTCTCGAGGTCAGCTGCCCACCGCTGCCCCGGCCGGTCGCGGTCGACCCGGTCAACTGGGAACGCATCGTCACGAACCTGCTCTCCAACGCCCTGAAATACACGTTCATCGGCCGGATCCGGGTCACCCTCGACGCCGACGACGAGGAGGTGCGCCTCACCGTCGCGGACACCGGCATCGGCATCGCGGAACGGGACCTGCCGAAGCTCTTCGAACGCTTCCACCGGGTACGGGGCGGCCGCTCGCGCAGTCACGAGGGCACCGGCATCGGCTTGGCGCTGGTGCACGAGTTGGCCCGGTTGGAGGGCGGCGACGTGCGGGTGACCAGCCAGGTTGGCGTCGGCAGCAGGTTCACCGTGACGCTGCCCTGGTCGGCGGCGCGGCGCACCGCGGTCACCGGGCCGGCGGCGGACGGGCGGGGTGACGCGGCCCGCGCCGCCGTGGAGGAGGCGATGGGCTGGCTCACCGAACCGGACGACGCGGTGACCGAGCCCGATCCGACGTCCGGGCCGGCCACTGACGACGTGGCCGGTGCCCGGATCCTGCTCGCCGACGACAACGCCGACATGCGGGCGTACCTCACCCGGCTGCTCACCGGGCAGGGCTGGCGGGTGCGGGCCGTCACCGACGGCCGGCAGGCCCTCGACGAGATCCACCGCGACCTGCCGGACCTGGTCCTGACCGACGTCATGATGCCGGTACTGGACGGCTTCGACCTGGTGCGCCGGCTACGCGCCGAGCCGTCGACCCGGACGCTGCCGGTGCTGGTGCTCTCCGCCCGTGCCGGCGGGGAGGCCAGCGTGGAGGGCTTGAGCCTCGGCGCCGACGACTACCTGGTGAAACCGTTCGCCGCGGCCGAGTTGATCGCCCGAATCCGGGCCAGCATCCGCCGAGCCCGCGACCGTACGCCCGCGGCGGCCGCCGGCGGCGACCCGGCGACGGTCGCTGCCCCCGCTCCCGGGGCCCGACCCGCCCCGGTCGACCCCGTACCGCCGGCACCGGTGGTCGAACCCGTCCGCGACGCGGCCGTGGTCGTGCAGACGCCGGCCGAACCGGACGGGCCGGGCGACCTCCTGGACGTCGGGTGGACGTACCCGTCCGCACCCACCTCCGCCGCGGCGATGCGTCGGGACGTCCGGGGCGCACTGGGCGACCTGGACGTCGACCCGGACGTGCTGGAAGATCTCCTGCTCGCCGCCTCGGAGGCCATGAACAACGCCGTCGAGCACGCGCAGCGACCCAGCCGTCCGGAGGTGCGGGTGCGCGTCCAGGTGGGGGGCGACCTGGTCCGGATCTCGGTCCGGGACTTCGGCACCTGGCGGGACCGCCGGCCGGCGATGGACCGGGGACGCGGCGCGCTGCTGATGAACGCCTACGGCGACGTGCGGCTGGTCTCCACCGCCGAGGGGACGACGGTGACCATCGAGCGTCGACTGGCCTGAGCGGGTTCAGCGGGTCAGAGGCGGCGGCCGCTGCTGTCGTGGGCGATGATGCCGTCCAGCCGCTCCCCCGGGGTGAGCTGCGCCGGGTCGAACCAGAAGATCACTACCTGTCTGTCGACACTCCAGCGCGCCACTCGGGCATCCACCTGCCGACCGTCGACGGTGCCGATGATCCGCTTGGCGGGGCCGACGAAGTAGCCGAAGGTGGGCACCGGAGCGGCAGCCGAGCCCACGTCGTAGCCGATCTGGTGGAACCCGGCGCTGCGGTCGCTGCCGCCGACGTCGTTGACCAGGATGTCCGTGGTCACCGAGCCGTCCGGAGCCTGGCGACCGGCGGCCAGCCCGATGGACACCTTGGGCTGACCGGGCACGGATACCCGGACGAAGTAGTAGATCCGCCGGTCGGCGCCGTGCCGCACCTCGCTGTCCACGAACTGACCCAGCGGCTTCGGTGGCGGCTCGTCGCCGGCCGTCGTCGGCGGTGGCGTGGGGCCCAGCGACTTCTCCGCCGTCGGCGAGACACTGACCGACGGCGGAGCGACGGCGACCGACGGTGGGTGCTCGGTCGGCACCGGATCGCCCGGCCCGGACGCGCCGACCGCCACCACGACGACCACGGCGGCCAGGCCGGTCGCGAGCGTCGCCGCCCCGGCTCCGGCGACGCGTCGACGGGTACGCAACCGGCGTCCCTCGCGCATCACGGTGTCCAGATCGAGCACGGCGTCGGGGCGCTCGGTCGCCCGCATGGCGTGGCGGAGCCGGTCCAGCTCGCTCATCGGCGCGCCTCCTCATCGGCAGTGCGGGGCGCTGCGGTGCGCAACTTCTCCAAAGCTCGCGAGCTGGTGCTCTTGACCGTGCCGACGGATACGGAGAGTTCTCGGGCCACCTGCGCCTCCGGCAGGTCGAAGTAGTAGCGCAGGACGACGATGGCGCGCTCCCGGGGGCTGAGCGCACCGAGGATGGTGATCAACCAGCGCCGGGTGGTCACGTCGTCGGCCACGTCACCACGGCGCTGCTCCGGCACCTCGTCGGTCGGGTACTCCCGCATCGGTCGTCGCCACCCGTCGACCAGATGGTTGACCAGCGTGCGGCGGGCGTACCCGTACGCGTCCTCGTCGTGGATCCGCGACCACGACGCGTAGGTGCGGACCAGGGCGGTCTGCGCGGCGTCCTCGGCCTGGTGGTGGTCACCGGTCATCAGGAACGCGGCGTGCACCAGCCGCGCGGACGCCGCCCGCGCGAACTCGACGAAATCCGCGTCCCCCCGCGCCACCGCGAACCCTCCCCGTGCCACAGAGCTAGAGACGGGCGGGGCCGGCAAAAGGTTGAGCCTGGGTCACATCAACTTTTCGGCACGGTCACCCGTCTTCTCCTCCGCGCCGCCGCCGAGCGACGCGCGAGGGGAGAGACATGTCGACGAAGGCTACCCGCCGCTGGGGTCCCGCCTGGATGGCGTCACTGCTGGTGGTGGCGCTGCTCACCGGATGCGGCCTGCCCGCCGCCGGGCAACCCGCCACCGACCCGGTCGCCGCCGGGCCGCTGCCCAGCGGATTGGCGACACCCACCGGTCGGCCGATCGGGACCACCGAGGTCCGACCCAGTTCCGCGCCCGTCATCCCGGTCAGCTACCCCGCCGCCGGCGGTAACCGCTGGTCGGTGGCGCCCGGCGAGACCACCCCCGCGCGCGCGACGGCCGGCCGGTTGCTGCGTTACCGGGTCGCCGTGGAGCGCGACATCCGTGGCCTGCCGGCGAAGGACATCGCCACGGCGATCACCACGACGTTGAACGACCCCCGCGGGTGGACGGCGGGCGGGGCGTGGCGGCTGCGTCGGGTCGGTGCCGGCGAACCAACCGACTTCACCATCTACCTGGCGACCCCCGGCACCCGCGACACCCTCTGCCAGGACGTGCCGGACGCCTACACCTCGTGCCGCAACGGTGGCCGGGTGGTGCTCAACGTGGCGCGCTGGGTCAAGGGCGTGCCGGGTTACGGCGCGAGCCTGGAGACCTACCGGCAGTACATGGTCAACCACGAGGTGGGGCACAAGCTCGGGTACGGCCACGAGCGATGCCCCGGGCGGGGCCGGCCGGCGCCGGTGATGCAGCAGCAGACACTGGGCCTGCACGGCTGCACCGCGAACGCCTGGCCGTACCCGAAGGGCAAGGCCCGTTACAGCGGGCCGGTCGGGGCGTACGACGACGAGATTCCCCGGCGTGAGGGCGCCTACTCGGCGCGGTGAGACCGACGGCGGAGGTGCCCTCAGGTGCGCCGGCGGCGCTCCTGTTCGAGTCGCTCATCCTGCCGGCCCATCTCGTAGATGGCGTTGAGGCTGGTGGGCAGCCGGCTGACGTTGTCCGGCACCGGGCCGGGGTCCGGCGCCGGACCGGACTCCGGTACGGGACCGGGGTCCGGCGCGGGTGCGGCGGCGGGGACCGGGGCCCGGCGGCGCAGGAGCAGCAGTGCCAGCAGCGCGAGGACCGCCACGACCAGCAGGTACGACGCGGGTGGCCAGGCATGGCGGGTGGGGTTGGCGAGCGTCGGCGGGGCGGCCGGTGCGGGGGTGCCGCCGTCGAGTCGGGGCACGGCGGCCTCGCGGGTGCCGGTGCTCTCGCCAGCGGTACGGCGATCGGGGGCGGCGGATGCGGGGACACCGCCCGCCGACCCGGCGGGGCCGGGGATCGCGATGGGCTTCACCGGGCTCGGCTGACCGGCAACCGGTGGCCGACGTGGCGTGGGCGCCCCGGTGGGGGTGACGCTCGGCGCGGGTGTGGCACTCGGCGTCCCGCCGCCGAGCAGGTCATCGACGATCTGGCCGACGCCACCGATGATGTCACCGAGCGGATTCGAGGTGGCCGACGGGGACGGCGCGGGCGCGGGCGCGAGGGCGAGGGTCAGCGCGAGGACGACGACGGTAGGCATGAAGCCACCTCCGATGTGCCGAATATGCCACGCACCGTACCGCAATGTGGGATGGCGTGGGTGACACCGGCACACCGGGGGCGGGGGCGCGTCTGACGCTCGCCCCCGCCCGGGTGTCCCTGATGGTCAGACCGGTAGGCCACCGACCTGGGTGGAGATCCACGATCGGATCGACGGCAGGTCGACGTAGATGGACGGGCCGGTGGCGCAGGTGGAGTTGTTGTTGCCGGACCGACTCGTCGCGCCGATCAGGTTCCACACTCCGTTGACCCGACGCACCTGCGGCCCACCCGAGTCGCCGTAGCAGGCGCCGGAGTTGCCGTTGGTGTTGTTGGTACAGATCTCGTACGGGCCGTTGATTCCGGAGCACCGGCTGTCGGCCACGATGGACGTGTCCAGTTCGTTGGCCACGGTCGGGGCCGAGCCACAGCCCCGCGGCGCGCAGGTCTGGCCCCAGCCGATGATCCGGGTGGCGGTGCCGACCGCGCCGGAGGTGCTCGGGATCGGGGCCGGCGCGTACGTGACCGAGCTGGCCAGTTGCAGCAGCTTGACGTCGACGCTCGGGTGGTTGACCGCGCGGGTCACCCGCACCACGGTCCCGCCGCTGGTGCGGTTGATGCTGCCCACCCGCACGGAGGACGGCGTCGAGCAGTGCTTGGCGGTGACCGCCCAGTTGCCCTTGATCAGCGTGCCGGTGCAGCCGGAGACGTACACCATGAAGGGGTAGTTCTCCGTGGCCGGCCGGCCGCCGACCACCGTCGGGCCGATGTCCGAGGCGCTGTTCCAGGTGTACGTCGTGCTGGCCGGCGCGGCCAGGGTGCCGGCGAACAGCGAGTTCACCCGGCTCGCCTCGGCCGCGCTGGGGTTCGCGTTGCGACAGGAGACCGGGGCGCTGCTGCCGGACATCAGGTCGGAGCAGAGGCCCGTGCGCCGGTCCGGCAGACCCAGGATGTGTCCGAGTTCGTGGGCGGCGATGCGGTTGCGGTCGTAGCCCTGGTTGACAGCCGTGCGGCCCATCCAGATCCGGCCCGAGCCGAGGCCGGTCGGCTGCGCGCGGGGCCAGCCGTCGTCGACGTAGATGGTGATGCTGGCCGGGGTGCCGGCCAGGAGTCGGACGTTGCTGACCCGGCTGTTCCAGATCTGCGCCGCCTGGTCGAAGTTGGTGCGGAACTCGCCGGTCCGGCTGGCGTCGTAGTAGACGGTCCGGACGGCGGCCGCCGGCGCACCGGTGGCGAGCTGCACCCCGGCCGCCGCCAGGATCGCCACCAGCATGGCCAGCGCCGCACGTCGCACTTGTCGTCGGAACATCGGGTACTCCCCTACGGTCGTCCGGCGACCATCGGCCGCCGGTCATCGATGTACGCCGATATTAGTGTGACGGCGTTCGATGTTCGGCATAGCGGAAGCGTCATACCGGCGACGTCGACGGCGGTTGGCCGGTGTGCCCGATCCGACGGTCACCCCACCACTTCCTGTTACTCAACGGTTACTGCCCAGCGAAGTGCCTGCGCCAGGGCAGGACGACGGTGGCGACAGAGGGTCACCGGCAGCGCCGCCGCGACGTAACCCCGACACCGAACGGAGAAATCATCATGAGGATCAGGGCCACACTGACCGCGTTGGCGGTCGTCCTCGCCGGGCTGGTCGCCAGCGCCGGCAGCAGCACCGCGTCGGGCGGCACGAGCGCGTCGGCGTACTGCGGGATCACCTGGGGCAGCGCGGAGAAGGCGGCCGGCGCGCTGAGCGACGCCCCGCTGACCGAGGTACGGACCGGCCGGCACGACTGCTACGACCGGGTGGTGTTCGAGTTCGCCGGCCCGGTCAACGGGTACGCGATCGGCTACGGCGAGGCGTGGACCGAGGGCGAGGGACTGGCGCTGTCGCCGTACACCGCCGGAGGCGCGCTGCTGCGGGTCTCGCTGCGGGCCCCGGCGTACGACGACGACCACCTGGGCACCGTGCCCTACGCGGTCGGTGAGCACGTGGCCAACCTGCTGCGCTACCCGACGCTGCGCGACGTGGTCTTCGGCGGCAGCTTCGAGGGCTACAGCACCTTCGCCGTCGGCGTACGGGCGCGGCTGCCGTTCCGCGTGCTCGTGCTCGCCGGCCCCGGCACCCACAGTCGGGTGGTGCTCGACGTCGCCCACCAGTGGTGACCTGGGCGCCGACGTTCGAAGCCCCCGCCGACCTCTCGGCGGCGACGCGACAGGCCGCCGCGAGGTCCGGTCGGCGGTGCGCTCAGCCGAGCACCGACCCGGGCATCAGTCAGACGTGCAGGGTGGGCCGGTAGGTGAGCTCCTGGGTGCGGCCGTCGAGGGTCCGGCTGTCGATCAGCTCCAGGTCGAAGTCGGCCGCGCCCTGGAAGATCGGCTCGGTACCGGTCTGTCCGGTTATCACCGGGAAGAGCGTCACCTGGACGACGTCGACCAGCCCGGCGGCCATCAGCGCCCGGTTCAACGACAGGCTGCCGTGCGAACGCAAGGGCACTTCGGACTCCTCCTTGAGCTGAGCGACGACGTCAACGGCGTCACCGCGCACGACGGTCGCGTCCGGCCAGTCAAGAGGGCCGTCCAGGGTGTTCGACACCACGGTCGCCGGAAGGCTCCTCATCTGGGTCACCCAGGCGTCGCGGACATCGGACTCCTCGGTGCTCGCGGCCAGCATCTGCGCGAACACCCGGTACGTACCGGCCCCGAAGACCATGCGCTGCTCGGCGCCGTACAGGGCCAGGCGGTGGGCAAGCAGCTCCGGGCCCTGCTTGCCCCAGTAGCCACCCCAGTTTCCGCTGGTGGTGCCGAAGCCATCGAGGCTGGAAAAGACGTCGACGGTGTAGGTGGCGGTCATGAAGCTCTCCATTCACGGGTGAGTTCGGTGCGTCGGGTCTGCAGGTAGGCCCGCTCGGTCTCGTTGGTGGCCAGTGCCATGGCCTGGTCGTAGGCGGCTCGGGCCTCGTCGGCACGTCCGAGCCGGGCGAGCAGTTCGGCCCGGGTGGCGGGCAGCCGGTGATAGCCCGGGAGATCGACACTTTCCAACGCGGCGAGGGCCACCGCCGGGCCGTGCACCTCGGCGACGGCGACCGCCCGGTTGAGGGCGACGACCGGGGTTGGCGCGAGCGCGAGGAGCTGGTCGTACAGTGCCAGGACCTGCGGCCAGTCGGTGGCGGCGCCGTCGGTGTGCACCGCGCTGATCGCGGCCTGGATCTGGTACGGGCCGGGCCGGTTGCGGCGCAGGCAACGGCGGACCAGGTCGTGGCCCTCGGCGATGAGCGACCGGTTCCACAACGACCGGTCCTGGTCGGCCAGCAGCACCAGTTCGCCGGTCGCGTCGAGCCGGGCCGGGCGGCGCGCCTCGGTCAACAGCAGCAGGGCGAGCAGGCCCAGGACCTCGGGCTCGTCGGGCATCAACGTGGCGAGCTCGCGGGCGAGCCGGATCGCCTCGGCGCACAGATCCGTTCTGATCAGCGGCCCGGCGGTGGACGCGTAGCCCTCGTTGAACATCAGGTAGAGCACGGTGAGCACCGGCGGCAGCCGGTCCGGCAGCTCGTGTTCGGCGGGCACCCGGTACGGAATGGCGGCGTCGCGGATCTTCTTCTTGGCGCGCACGATCCGCTGGGCGACGGTCGCCTCCTGGATGAGGTAGGCCCGGGCGATCTCCGGCACGTCGAGGCCACCGAGCAGGCGCAGCGTGAGGGCCGTCCGCGCGTCGGGGGCGAGCGCCGGGTGGCAGCAGGTGAAGATGAGTCGCAGCTGGTCGTCCCGCACCGGTCCCACCTCTCGTGGCTCGTCCTGGTGACGCAGCAGCAGGGCCTGGGCGTGTCGGGCCTCGCGGGTCGACTCCCGGCGGAGCCGGTCGACGGCCCGGTTGCGTGCGGTGGTCACGATCCAGGCGCCCGGGTTCGGCGGCGGGGTCTGCCACTTCTGCAACGCCGTGGTGAAAGCGTCCTGGACCGCCTCCTCGGCGAGGTTGATGTCACCGAGGAGGCGGGCCAGCGTGGCGACGCAGCGGCCGTACTCCGCGCGGTAGATGCTCGCCAGGTCCATGTCGGGAGACCAACTCGTGGTCAGGCTTGGGACAGGTCGTCGAAGGGGCGCACCTCGACCGGCCCGCAGGCCGCCGAGCACCTCTCGGCCCAGGCCAGCGCCGCGTCCAGGTCGGCACACCTGATGACCCAGAACCCGGCGATGTGCTCCTTCGTCTCGGCGAACGGCCCATCGCTCATGGTGGTGGTGCCGTTCTCGACCCGGACGACGGTGGCGCTGTCCGGCGACGTGAGTCCCCCGCCGAAGACCCAGGCGCCCGCGGCCTGCAGGTCGTCGTTGATCCGGCCCGTCTCCCTGAACATGGTCTGCATCTCCTCGTCGGACGGCGTCGGCGCGCCCTCGACGAAATGCACGGACAGCAGGTACTGCTTCATGATGATCCTCCGGCAGCTCGATGGTGGGATAATGCAGGTCAGACGGCCAGGCGGCGCGCGACAGCGGGGATCACGATCGCGGCCGCGACCAGGTGGGTGAGCATCAGCAGCGCCTTGGTGGCCGCCCCGGCGTCGGCGATCACGTCCGGCACCAGGGACAGAACCGTCAGCACCACCGTCGTGCGGACGAACGTGCGCCGCGGGTGCCGGGCGAAACGCGCCAGCAGCGCGGCGATGATCACGCCGATCAGCGAGAAGACAGCGGTCAGCACGCCGAACCCCGTCACCGGGATCGGGGCGCCGGCCAGGTCGAGGCTGATTCCGGCCAGTTGGCCGGCGGCGGCTACGGCCATGGTGGCGATGCTCGCGGCGACCGTGGCGGCGACACCGGTCCGGATCAGCGCACCGACGGTCGACGTGGTGGCGTGGGTCGTATTCGCAGTGGCGGTCATCGTGCCCTCCAGTGGGTGTGCGGCCCGTTGCGATGCCGGGCTCTCACCAGGGCTACGAACTGAACCGACCCCAATCGACAGCACGCCCCAAATTTTTGTCCACGATTTTTGGCGTCGGCGTAAGATGAGGCAATCTCGGGACATAGCGGACGAGCCCGACCACCGATTCTCGCAGTTCGCCTGACCGGCGGCACCGCCCACCGACCGGCGGGCAGGCGGCGGTGCCGCTGGCTACGGTGTCAGCATGGGAGGACCAGTGAGCCTCAGAGGGTGCGCTGGTACTCCTCCCAGGTCCGCTTGGGGCTGACTGCCGGCCCGTCGTCGGCGCCCCGGTTGGCCAGGCCGTTACGACCGAGGTAATAGTCGCCGGCCTGGTTCTGCGCACCGGTCGACTGGTCGGTGTCGGAGAGCGCGATGGCGTGGATGTGGTAGCCCCAGTCGCCCTGGGCAGGGGTCCGCAGCCACGCGGCAAAGCCCACCGTGCGCAGGCGACGCAGCACGTCCGTCCGGACGGCCGAGGAGAGGCCGCTGACCGAGAGGTCGAGCGCTCCGCCGCCGTCGTGCGTGCCGGCGGAGGCGCCCACACCGCTGCTGTACGAGCCCTGCGTGATGCCGAGCTGGCGGCCGAGCAGGCGTTCGGCCTCGAACAGCATCGACCTGGTACGGGTGTTGACCTGCACGCCGCGCAGGGTCACCACGCTGCCGGGTGAGATCGCCCTGACCACGGCGTACCGCCCCTCGCCGAGCGACCGCAGCGACGACGGGCCGGGAAGACCTGTCGCGTCGAGACCGGTGTAGCCCAGCGACCGCTGATAGGCGGCGTACGCGGCGATCGTGCTGGTGCCGAAGTGCCCGTCGACGTACGCCGACGAGAGCAATCCTCTCGCCTGGAGTGCGCGCTCGACCAGCAGGACGCTGTCCTTGGCCCCGTCGGTGAGCGCGGTGTCCGGCCGGCGCGGGTCGATCTGCGCCGCCTTGATCAGCGCCTCCATGTCCAGCTGCGGCAACGCGGCCGCAGCCGAGTTGGCCAGCGGTACGGCGCCGACCACCGCCGCACCGGCAGCGACGAGCAGGTTTCTTCTGGTGAGCACGCTTCCTCCGTAAGATATTAACCAATCGACATGACGGAATGAAGCTAGTCTTCAATGCGAGCGCTGAGTTGTCACCCCACTGGGGCGTACGAACGTCCTCGGGATTGCCTCCCGCCGGTCGACGTGGACGGTCGGGACCCGGCCGGCCCCGACCGTCCGATGGCGTCCCGTCCGGCCGGCCATCCGTCGCAGGTCGGTGGGCCCCCGTCGTAGCTCCGTGTCAGCTAGTGCTGTGACCACTAACGTTCACCGGGTTGTCGGTGCTGTTGTGGTTCCTCGCCCAGACGTTGTCGGAGCGAGCGACTCCCCACCGGTAGTGGGGCGGGCCTCAGCCGGCCAACCGACCCTGACACCGCTGGTGGGCGGCGTGGGTCACGCCGGGACAGCCCGGCACCGGGAAGGTGTCGGCCTGCTCGACGGTGCGTGATGACCGCACCCATGTCGGGTGCGGTGGTGGTGACGCCGCCCGGGGTCCGGGTGGCGATGGTGAACGCCGCGGCAACATCACGATGCCCGACGAACCCGCAACTCCTGCACATCATGGTCCGCCCGCGGGGCTTGACCACTCTGCGCCGGCACACCGGGCAGGTCGACGACGTACCCCGCTCATCGACCAGATACACGGTGATCCCGGCCAGCTCCGCCTTGTCCTTCAGGACCGCGATCGCCCGGCCGAGTTGCCACTGCCGCAACCGCAGGTTGTGCCGCCGACCCGCCGGCAGATCGAGGACACCACGCGAGTCACCGACGGTCAGCGTCCCGACCCGGTGCTGCACTGCCCAGCCGATCACGGTCTTCGCGGCCTCGTGCCCAGCCTGCCGTACCCGACGCCGATGCCGCCCCTCCATCAGCCGAGCCCGCCGGCGGGTCTTGCGCCACCGCCGCGAACCCCGCTGGCCCCTCTTCGGCGCACGGGCGGCGATCGCCCGGCGGCGGCCTTTCGTGTCGGCCAGGTGCTGACGGTGCTCGGCGCGGATCGCCCGCCCGGACACCAGCAACATCTGCCCGTTACCCGCTGCCACCGCGTACGGGTGAATGATGCCCAGGTCGACCCCGGCGACCCGCCCCCGCTGCGGCTCCTGACCCGCGGGGTAGGTCGCGACCGGAAGCTCCGCGGTGACCTCGACCCACAACCGCCCCTGATCGAACACCAGCGTCACTGACCGCACCGCATCATGGGGGTAGGGAACCGCCCGGTCCAGGCGCACCACCAGCGGCGGGCTCCCGGCCGAGGTCGGCAACCGCAGCCGCCGTTCACTCAGACCGAACGTGCCGTGATACCAGCGGACCGGCATCAACGACCGTCGCCGCCGCGGATACCGCACCTCACCATGCCCCGCCCTACGGCGGGCGGCAGCGCTGAACCACGCATCAGAATAGCGACGCAACACCGACCGGGCGCCGGTCGAGTCGAGCTCACCGAACGTGCCCGGACCAGACGCGGCGAGCAGTCGACACAACTCCTGATAGCTCGCGACCGGCCGATCGTGACGACGATGCCGCCAGCTGTTGTATTCCAATACACACGCCCAAAGATCCCCGGCCGCGCGGAGCAGGCCGAAGCAGCGTTGCCGCTGCGCCCGGGTAAGACGCAGGCCGACCCGGGCGGTGCGATGCACCACCCGCCGGCGCTCCCGAATCCCTACGTCTGGGCATACCAGAAGCCAACCACGAGGGCCTGACACAACCCGGCCAACGTTAGTGGACACAGCACTAGCCGCCAGAACCCTGCCGGGTCGGGTCGGGTGCCTGCTCGATAGCCTCGTCGGCCAGGTGCCAGACCTCTCGCATCGGGGCCCACCAGTCCCCCGAGCCGGGCTCGGCGATCGACTCCTGGCACGGGTCGGTCAGCTTCCACCACTCCTGCGTCTGCGGATCCGCGGCGATCAGCCGCAGGTCGGCCTCGTAGTCGTCGCCGACGTACTCGTAGTAGCCGAAGAGCAGGTCGTCGTGGAGGAAGATGGTGTAATTACGGAAGTTCGCCTCGCGCAGCGTCTTCTCGACGCTCGGCCAGACCGCGGCGTGTAACCGCAGGTAGGTTTCACGCTGCTCGGGGCGGAGTCGGATCACGCAGCCATGACGTTGCACGTCGTGCCCTTTCGTGTGAGCTGGTTCAGGGGTGCCGAAGGCACCTGACCGTAGCGGTTGGACGGTGCCGGGAGGGGGCCAGCCGGCCGCCGATGTCGACCGTTTTGCCAGGACTACGGACGGTGGCGCCGGGTCTACCCTCAGGTGATGGAGGGCCGCGTGCTGGTGGTCGAGGACGACTTCTCGATCCGGGAGGTCACCGCCCTCGGTCTGCGCCGCGCCGGCTTCCGGGTCGACACCGCCGTGGACGGGCAGCAGGCGCTGGTCGCGTTCCGAGCCCACCCGGTCGACCTCATCGTGCTCGACATCATGCTGCCGGGCCTGGACGGTCTCCAGGTATGCCGGGAGATCCGGCGGACCAGTCAGGTGCCGATCCTGATGTTGACGGCGCGTACCGACACCATCGACGTGGTGGTCGGGCTGGAGTGCGGCGCGGACGACTACCTGCGCAAGCCCTTCGACCTGCCCGAGCTGGTGGCCCGGGTCCGCTCGGTGCTGCGCCGGGTGAGCGGGCCGGCCCCGCCGACCGTCGTGGAGGTCGGCGGCCTGGAGATCGACCCGGGCGGCTTCGTGGTCCGCCGGCGCGGCCGAGAGGTGGCGCTGACCGCCACCGAGTTCCGCCTGTTGCTGGAGCTGGCCCGCCGACCCGGCCAGGTCTTCACCCGGCAACTCCTGCTGGACCTGGTCTGGAACCACGACTTCCTCGGCGACTCCCGACTGGTCGACGTGGCGGTGCAGCGGCTCCGCGCCAAGATCGAGGACGATCCGGCGCAGCCACGGCTGATCCGGACCGTGCGCGGCGCCGGCTACAAGTTGTCGACGGGCTGACGGGGGGTCGGCGATGGCCGGACGCGCGGTGCTCCCGGGCCGCCTGCGGCGCCGGCTGATGATCGCGTTCGTCCTGGTCGCCGGCGTCTCGGCCGGGTTGCTCGCCGGCGGGACCGGGCTGCTGCTGCGGCAGTCCTGGTGGGACGCGTCGCTGCACGAGGCCGCCGCCGACGCCCGCTACCAACTCGTGCTCGCTGGACAGTTCCTCCCGCTGACGGAGCAGCGCAGCACCGAACTGCTCACCAGCTTCGAGGCCAGCGGCCGGCACGTGGTGCTCGTCGACGGTCCGCCCCGCGCCTCGCACCCCGCGTACGCCCCGGTGCTGGGCACCCCGTTGCGGGCCGTCGTCGCGGACGGGCGGCTCGGCTACCAGCGCTCCGGGCCGGCGGAGCGTCCGCGGCTGCTGGTGATCGGCGGGCGCATTCCCGGCTCGACCGCCGAGCTGTACGTCCTCACCGTCGAGGACGACGTCGCCACCGACCTGGGTCAGCTACGCACCGCGCTGGTGGCCGGCTGGGTGCTCGTGGTGTTGCTGGCCGCCGCGGTGGGTCACGCGCTGGCCCGCCGCACGTTGGAGCCGGTGGGTCGGGCCAGCCGGGCCGCCCGAGCCCTCACCGAGGGCCTGCTCGCCACCCGCCTGCCGGTACGCGGGCGGGACGAGTTCAGCGTCTGGGCGGCGACGTTCAACGAGATGGCCGAGGCGCTGGAGTCGAAGATCACGGCGCTGTCGGCCGCGCAGGCCCGCGAGCGGCGGTTCACCGCGGATGTCGCGCACGAGCTGCGTACCCCGGTGACCGCGTTGGTGGCCGCGGCGTCGCTGCTGCGCGAACACCTCGACCAGTTGCCCGACGACGCCCGGCCGGCGGCCCGGTTGCTGGTCGGCGACGTGGTCCGGCTGCGCCGGCTGGTCGAGGACCTGATGGAGATCTCCCGGCTGGACGCCGGGCGGGAGCAGTTGGCGGTCAAGGCGGTCGACGCGTTGGCGCTGCTGCGCGGCATCGTCGCGGCGCGCGGCTGGACGCCGCGGGTGTGGGTCACCGGTGATCCGGTCGCGGTGCGCACCGACCCGCGTCGGCTGGAGCGGGTGCTGGCCAACCTGGTCGCCAACGCGGTCGAGCATGGCGGTGGAGAGATCACGGCCAGCGTGGCGGGCGCCGGGCCCCTGGTCGTCTTCGAGGTCACCGACCAGGGGCCCGGCATCCCGGCCGAGCATCTGCCCCGCGTGTTCGACCGGTTCCACCAGGTCGACCCGTCCCGGTCCGCGCCGGGCAGTGGGCTCGGGCTGGCCATCGCTCGGGAGCACGCCGAACTGCTCGGCGGCGCGCTGGGCGTGCGCAGCGAACCGGGTGAGGGGGCCCGGTTCCGACTGGAGCTGCCCGCTGACGGTCCCGCCGGCCCGCACGGTGACGTGCCGCGCCCGGGTCCGGTTGGGCGTACCGCCGGCGCGGCGGGCGGTGCGGGATGACCGGCCGCGGCGCGGTCGGGCTGGGCGTACCGGCGCTGGTCGCGGCGCTCCTGCTCGGCGGCTGCGGCACTCCCCGCTCCGGTGACCTCGGCCCGGCGCCCACCGCGCCGCCGCCGCGCGTCGCACCCAACGACCGTCCGGAACCCGCCCCGACCCGGGCAGCGGAGCCGACACCACCACCCCCCGACCGGCCACCGGGTCCGTCGGCGGCGGCGTCCACCGGCACGCGCCGGCCGGACCCGGTCACCATCGAGCTGTGGTACGTCCGCGCCGGGCAGCTCGTGCCGACCCGACGCACCCGGCCGGCCACCGTCGCGACGTCCCGGCTGGCACTGACCGAACTGGCCGCCGGGCCGAACCCGGCCGAGGCCGCCACCGGGATGACCACCCTGCTGCCGGTCGGCGTCGAGGTCACCCGCGTCGCCGACGGCATGGCGACGCTGCGGGTGCCGTCCGCCGGCGACCCGGCCACCCGGCGGCTACGCGAGGCGCAGGTGGTGTGGACGCTCACCCAGTTCCCCACGGTGCGTCAGGTTCGCCTCGACGGCGCCACCCCGGTCGACCGGGCGGACTACGCGGACCTGCTGGCACCGATCGTGGTCACCGGCCCGATTCCCGGCGAACGCGTGTCCGTCCCGCTCGTCGTCACCGGCACCGCAACCGTGTTCGAGGCCACGGTGAGCGTCCGGGTGCTGGACGCCGCCGGCCGGGAGGTGGCCACCGGTTTCGGCACCGCCAGTTGCGGCAGCGGCTGCCGGGGTGGCTACCGCGTGGTGGTCGGCTGGCGCACGGTCCGCGAACAGCAGGGCACGGTCGAGGTGTACGAGGTGTCCGCCGAAAACGGCGCGCGGATCAACACGATGGCCGTGCCGGTGGTCCTCGCACCCGGCGGCTGACCACCCGTTCACCCGCCGGACTCCCGGTGGAAACGCAATCGTTTCGTCGTTTGGATGCGAGGCAACTCACGAAAGCCTGCACGATCAACCAACCGCGAACTAGGGTCAGTACGACATCGTTTCGCGGGGGGTCGGGATGCTGGGTGGTCAGCAGGTGGGCGCGGGTGCCGGGGTGCCGGCAGCCCGGGGTCCGCGCTGCACCGACAGCCACCTGTTCACCGTCGTCATCGACACCCTGCGCGAGGTCGGCTTCGACCGGATGACCATCGACGCCGTCGCCGCCCGCGCCCACGTCAGCAAGGCCACCATCTACCGACGCTGGGACGGCAAGGCGGAGCTGGTCGTCGCCGCCCTGCGCGACCGGCACGTGGGTGTGCACAACCCGCCCGACACCGGTTCCCTGCGCGGGGACCTGATCGAGTTGCTGCGGGCCACGGCCGCGATCTGCACGGCCGACTGCGACCTGATGCAGGCGTTGACCTTCGCCATGCGGACCAATCCCGAGCTGGAACGCCTGGTACGTCACCAGGTGCTGCCGGCCGGGCGGGTGGCCAGCACGGCCATCCTGGTCCGGGCCGCCGCCCGCGGGGAGATCCCGCCGGAGGCCGGCGAGCGGGAGTTGTTCCACGATCTGGCGCCCGCGCTCACCATGTCCCGCATCGTCGCGCACGGCCTACCCGCCGATGACGCGTTCCTCACCCAGGTCGTCGACCAGGTGCTGATCCCGGTGCTCCGTTATCAGCACGACCGTCCGTCGCCGGCCTGACTCACCGATATTCGCAACACGGAAGGCTTCACCATGCCCGGAACCACCTCGACCGCGCCCGGCGCGCCCAACGCCGGGGCGTCGACAGGCGCACCGCACCCGCGGCGCTGGATCGCGCTGGCGGTCATCGCGGTCTCACAGCTGATGGTCGTCCTGGACGCCACCATCGTGAACATCGCGCTGCCGCAGGCCCAGGCCGACCTGGGCATCACCGACGCGAACCGGCAGTGGGTGATCACCGCCTACACGCTGGCCTTCGGTGGTCTGCTGCTGCTCGGCGGTCGCATCGCCGACTACTGGGGGCGCAAGCGCGCCTTCCTGGTCGGCATGACCGGTTTCGCGCTCGCCTCCGCCCTGGGCGGTCTGGCCACCACCGGTGAGATGCTCTTCGCCGCCCGCGCGTTGCAGGGCGCCTTCGGCGCGCTGCTCGCCCCGGCCGCGCTGGCGCTGCTCACCGTTCTCTTCACCGAGGCCACCGAGCGGGCCAAGGCATTCGCGGTGTACGGCGCGATCGCCGGCGGTGGGTCGGCGGTCGGCCTGCTGCTCGGTGGGGTGCTCACCGAGTACGCCGACTGGCGCTGGTGCCTGCTGGTCAACATCCCGGTCGCCGCCATCGCCATCGCCTTCGCGCTGCCGCTGGTGCCGGAGAGCCGGGCCCACGGCAACACCCGCTACGACGTACCCGGTGCGATCGTGGTGACCGCCGGCCTGGTCTCCCTGGTGTACGGCTTCACCAAGGCCGCCGAGGACGGCTGGGACGCCACCGCGACGCTTGGTTTCATCGCCGCGGGCGTCGTGCTGCTCGCCGCCTTCGTGGTGATCGAGCTGCGCTCCAGCCACCCGCTGCTGCCGCTGCGGATCCTGCTGGACCGCAACCGGGGCGGGGCGTTCCTCACCTCGACGCTGATCGGCGCCGGCCTGTTCGGGGCGTTCCTCTTCCTGACCTTCTACTTCCAGGTGGTGTTGCAGTACAAGCCCCTCGAAGCCGGTCTGGCGTCCCTGCCGGTCACCGCCGGTGTGCTGATCGCCGCGGGTGGCGCCAGCCAGCTGATGCCCCGGCTGGGTGCCAAGCCGCTGATGGTCGCCGGTGCGGCGCTCGCGGCCGTGGGCATGCTGGTGCTGACCCAGATCGACGTGGACACCTCGTTCCTCACCCACCTCCTGCCCGCGCAGGTCATCCTGGGCCTCGGGCTGGGCTTCACCTTCGTCCCGCTGTCCAGCCTGGCCCTGGTCGGGGTGCCGGAGCACGACGCCGGCGCGGCCAGCGCGACCCTCAACGCCACCCAGCAGATCGGTGGCTCGCTCGGCACCGCGCTGCTGAACACCTTCTACACCAGCGCGGTCGCCGCCTACCTGGTCGGCCGCGCGCCGAACCCGGTCAACCAGGTCGAGGCGCTGGTGCACGGCTACCGGGTGGCCTTCGCCTGGGGCGCGGCGCTGATCGTGCTCGCCGGACTGGCCACCCTGGTCCTGGTGAAGGTCCGCAAGGAGGACATCCCGACCGGCAACACCGTGCACATGGGCTGAGCTGACCGCCGTGGCCGCCGGCCGGAGCGCCCCGACGTGGGGTGGGCCGGCCGGCGGCGACGTCCGGTAACGTCCCGACCATCGTCGAAAATCCGTTTGAGGAGATCCATGTCGACCCCTGCTGACCAGATCATCACAGCTCTGCGCGCGGGCCACGAGGAGCTCGCCGCGCTCGTGCGGGACCTCAAGGAAGACGACCTGCTCCGGCCGTCGGGGGCCAGCGAGTGGCAGGTGTCCCAGGTGCTGAGCCACCTGGGCAGCGGCGCCGAGATCAACCTGGCGACGCTGGACGCCGCCCGTTCCGGCGCGCCCGGCCCGGACGGGGACTTCAACCGTGGCGTCTGGGCACGCTGGGACGCGATGTCCCCGGCCGAGCACGCCGCCGGGTTCCTCGCCACCAACGAGCGGCTGGTCGAGGCGTACGAGGCGCTGGACGCCGGCACCCGCGCCTCGATGCGGATCGACCTCGGCTTCCTGCCGGAGCCGGTCGACGTGGCCACCGCGGCCCGGTTCCGGCTCAGCGAGTTCGCCCTGCACCAGTGGGACGCCGAGGTGGCGTTCAACCCGTTCGCCGCGGTGACGCCGGGTGCGGTGGCGCTGCTGCTCGACCAGATCGGCGGCATGCTGGCCTGGACCAGCCGACCGCAGGAACTGGCCGGGCGGGAGGCCACCCTGCTGGTCCGGCTGCACGCGCCCGAGCGGACGTTCGGGCTGCGGCTGGGCGAGAAGGTCGAGGTCGTCGACGCGCCGGAGCGTCCCGACGGGGAGTTGGTGGCACCGGCCGAGGCGTGGCTGCGGCTGGCCACCGGACGGCTGGGTTCCCAGCACACCCCCGAGGGGGTGCGGGTGACCGGTTCGGTGTCTCTCGACGACCTGCGCCGGGTCTTCGTCGGCTTCTGAGCTGGTGCCGCGCGGGCCGGTGACCCGGCCCGCACGGCACGTCAGCCCTTCACGCAGACCACCTGCTTGAGGTGCGCGACCACCTCGACCAGGTCCTCCTGCTGGGCCATCACCTCGGTGATGTCCTTGTACGCGCCGGGGATCTCGTCGACCACCCCGGCGTCCTTGCGGCACTCCACCCCGGCGGTCTGCGTGGCCAGGTCCTCCGTGCTGAAGGTCCGCTTGGCCTGCGCCCGAGACATCCGACGTCCCGCCCCGTGCGACGCCGAGCAGTACGCGTCCGGGTTTCCCCGGCCCCGCACGATGTACGACCCGGTGCCCATCGACCCGGGGATGATGCCCAGGTCACCCCGGCCGGCCCGGATGGCGCCCTTGCGGGTCACCAGCACGTCCACCCCGTCGTAGCTCTCCTCGGAGACATAGTTGTGGTGGCACGATATGGGCTCGTCGTAGCCGACCTGCGGGAAGTGCTCACGCACCACGCCGCAGAGCAGCGCCAGCATGACCGCCCGGTTGCGCCGGGCGTACTCCTGCGCCCACCACAGATCCCGCCGGTACGCGTCCATCTCCGGCGTCCCGGCGAGGAACACGGCCAGGTCCCGGTCCGGCAGGTCGGCGTTGTGCGGCAGTCCCCGGGCCACCCCGATGTGCCGCTCGGCCAGCTCCTTGCCGATGTTGCGGGACCCGGAGTGCAGCATCAGCCAGACCCGCCCCTCGTCGGCGCCGCCCTGCTCCAGGCAGACCTCGATGAAGTGGTTGCCCCCGCCGAGGGTGCCGATCTGTCGCTGCGCCCGCGTCTCCAGCTGGGCCACCCGCCGGTCCAGGCCGGCGAACCGGCCCCAGAAGTCGTCCCAGCCGGCCTGCTCCAGGCCCCGGATCCGACGGGTGTCGACCGAGTCCTTGCGCTGGGCGAAGCCGACCGGGATGGTGGCCTCGATCGCGGAGCGCAGACCGGCCAGGTCGTCCGGCAGGTCGACGGCGGTCAGCGAGGTACGCACCGCCGACATCCCGCAGCCGATGTCGACGCCGACCGCGGCCGGCGAGACGGCCTGCCGCATCGCGATCACCGAGCCGACCGTGGCGCCCTTGCCGAAGTGCACGTCGGGCATGACGGCGACACCCTGCACCCAGGGCAGCGCGCCGATGTTGCGCAGCTGCTTGGCGGCCTGCGGCTCGATGGCGTACGGGTCGGTCCAGACCCGGACCGGTGCCCGGGTACCGGCGAGGGGGGTGAATCCCATCGTGGACTCCTTCTGTCGTGCGGTGACTGATAATGATCAGCCTTTGATTGCCAGCGGCGATGCCTGGACACGAAAGGGCCGCCCGATCCCGGTGGGATGGGCGGCCGGCGGACGCGTCAGCGTCGGCGTCAGTCGCGCCACCCCGGCTCGTTGCGCCGCAATGGGGAGTAGGCACGGGTTTTGGCGGTGATCCGCGCAGGGGTGCCGGCGGGGAGCAGGCACCAGCGGACATCGGTGCGGACGCGTCGCGACATGGCGTACTCCCTCCGGGATTGATCGGTTGACGGTGCACCGACGAGACTAGGAGCGCTGCGGGACGTCCGCAATGGATATGCCGGCGGACCGCCGACGAACCGCCTCCACGCGGTGGTGGGGCAGACTCGTGGACATGGTGGAGACCTCCGTGCGCCTGCTGCGGCTGCTGACCCTCCTGCAGGTGCGCCGGGAGTGGTCCGGCGCCGAGCTGGCCGAACGGCTCGCGGTCACCACCCGCACGGTACGCACGGACGTGGAGCGGCTGCGGGTGCTGGGCTACCAGATCGAGTCACACCCGGGGGTGGCCGGCGGCTACCGGCTCGGCGCCGGGTCGGCGCTGCCACCGCTGCTGCTCGACGACGACGAGGCCGTGGCGGTGGCCGTCGGGCTGCGGGCCGCCGCTGGGGGCTCGGTGACCGGCATCGAGGAGACCTCGCTGCGGGCGCTGGCCAAGCTGGAGCAGTCGCTGCCGTCCCGGCTGCGGCACCGGGTGGACGCCCTGCGCTCGGCGACGGTCTCCGCCGCCGGCGGTGGCCCGACCGTGGACGCCGACACCCTCACCGCCGTCTCCACGGCCGCACACCGCCGGGAGCGGCTGCGGTTCGACTACGCCGGCCATGACGGCACGGTCAGCGTGCGCGACGTCGAGCCGTACCGGTTGGTCTACACGGGGCGCCGGTGGTACCTGCTCGGGTGGGACACCGACCGGGCCGACTGGCGGACCTTTCGCGCCGACCGGATCCAACCCCGGGTGCCGACCGGCCCGCGCTTCGCACTCCGTGAGCCGCCGGGTGGCGACGCGGTCGCGCACGTGCTGCGCGGCGTCGGCTCCACGGCCTGGCCACACCCCGCCCGGGTACGCCTGCACGCGTCGGCGGAGACCATGGCGCGGCGGATCCCCACCACGGCGGGCCTGCTGGAGGCGGTCGACGAACGGGCCTGCCTGCTGCACACCGGTGGGGAGTCGCTGGGCAATCTGGCCGCCTTCCTCGGCACTCTGGAGGTCGACTTCGACGTGCTCGACCCGCCGGAGCTGCGTGCCGTCATCCGGGACGTCGCCGCCCGGTTCGGTCGCGCCGCCGGCCCCGCGCCGGGGTGACTCGCGGTTCACCCCGGCGCGGACGTGGCAGTGGAGCTATGACTGCGGCACCAGCCGGAAGGACTGCGCCGCAGTACCGTTGCAGGTGTACTGGATGAGCTGGACGCTGTCCGCCGTGGACGCTCCCGGCACGTCGAGGCACTTGCCGCTGAGGCGGTTGACCAGCCGGTAGTAGCCGCCGCCCTCGGGCTCGGCCCGCCACTGCTGGTTGTTGCCGCCGCTGTAGGACCAGAGCTGGATGGGCGCCGAGTCGGCGGTCGACCTGTCGGTCACATCGAGCACCTGGGCGCTGTTGTTGCGGTTGTTGACCCGCAGGTACCCGCCGCTGGTCGGCGCGAACTGGTACTGCTGGGCGGTGCTGCTGTTGCACGCGTACTGCTGGATGGCCGTGCCGTTCGCGCTGGCCGCGGCCCGCGCGTCCACGCACTTGCCGTTGCCCCGGTTGACCACGGTGTGCCAGGCGGTCGGCGAGATCGGGCCGTCGGACGGCGGGGGCGTGGTCGGGGGGACGGTGCCGACGCCGGCCAGCCAGTGCAGCCCGTCGATCAGCAGCTGGTTCTGCTGCGCGCTGTCGAAGGTCGACGACAGCCCGGTGTTGGTGCTGTAGTTCATCGCGTTGTGGCCGAAGTTGGCGTAGAGCATCTTGTACTGCCGGTTGCTCCAGACGAGCGGGTAGTAGCCGCCGTACCAGGACTGGTTCGGGTCCGTGCCGACCGGGAAGCTGGACGGGTCGACCGACGCGAGGATGTCGATGTTGGGGTTCTGCCGCAGGTCGTTGCTCCAGGAGTACCACTCGCTGATCGACGACGGGAACGTCGCCGGGAGGTTCCGGGTGGCGGCGTGGGTGCGGTTGTCGGCGCGCATGGTGACCCGGGTGGGTCCCCAGGTGTTCGTCTGGAACGAGCCGGTGCCGAGGAAGGTGTTGTAGTACCAGCTCCAGCTCGACGGGTTGTCGGTCCACGCGCTGACGTGGAAGCCGAGCCACGCCCCGCCGTTCTGCATGTACTGCTGGAACGCGGCCCGCTGCCCGGCGGGCGGCGCGTCGTCCAGGAACATGACGACCTTGTACTGGGCCAGGTTGGCGGTGTTCAGCAGGCCCCAGTTGTTGGTGGCCTCCCAGGAGAAGCCGTGCTGGGCGGCGGCCTGCGGGAACCAGGCGCGGGCGTCCCTGACGAAGTCGATGTGCGCGGCGTCCCAGGTGCCGTTGTAGAAGGCCAGGACCTTGAACGTCGGCGCGGCCTGCGCACTGCGCGAGGCGTTGACCGCGAGACCGGCGGTCAACGCGACGACCAGGGCGACGAACAACGACAGGATGCGTCTGGTACGGGAGGAGAGTTCTGCGATCACCTGATCGTCCCTTCGGTCGGGACGCGCGCCGCCGCGTCGATGTGCATCTGTTCACAATGTTTACAGATAGATGAAAGATTATGCGCTCTGCTTGGGTGGCGTCAATCGCACCGCGGCCGATCGGGGTGGGATTCCTGCGGCAACGGGTACTCCGGCCGGATGACCAGCCCGGACGCCGTCGACGTCGACCAGCCGCTTGCCGTGGACGTACCCGCCGCGCCGCACGACGCCAGCGGCGAGCGGGTGCCGACCCGCGACCTGGCCAGCCTCGCGCCGCCGGCCCGGTCGGCGCGCCGCTGGACCCCGGGCCGGGTGGTGGCCACCCCGGCCGCGCTCGACCACCCGCACGGCCAACGGATCGTCGAGCGGGTGCGGGCACTGGGCATCGAGGTGGAACACCTGCGCGCCAACCGGCTCACCGGGGTACGCGGGCAGACCGACCGGGAGACCTACGCCCGCGCCAAGTCGACCATGGCGATCGTGGTGAGCCCACCCTCACGGCGCGTCCTGCAACCCATCGCGCCCAGTGCCGACTGGCGGGTCGACCTGGCCGAGGGCTGCCCGGCGCACTGCCAGTACTGCTACCTCGCCGGATCCCTGTCCGGCCCACCCGTGACCCGGGTGTACGCGGACCTCGACGACATCCTCGCCGGGCTGACCGCGTACGCCGGGCGCGGAACGGTGACCAGCCGCAACGCCCGGCGCGCCGACGAGGGCACCACCTTCGAGGCGTCCTGCTACACCGACCCGCTCGCCCTGGAGCACCTGACCGGCAGTTGGCGGCGCGCGGTGCAGCACTTCGCCGACTGGGACGCCCCCGTGCAGTTGCGCTGGACCACCAAGTACGCCGATGTGGACACCTTCGTCGGGCTGCCGCACGCCGGCCGGACCCGGGTCCGCTTCAGCGTCAACTGCGCCCCGGTCAGCGTTCGGTTCGAGGGCGGCACCGCCCGGGTGCCGGACCGGCTGGCCGCGCTGCGACGGCTCGCCCTCGACGGCTACCCGGTCGGGCTGACCATCGCGCCGATCATCGCGCTGCCGGACTGGCGGGAGCGCTACGGCGAACTGCTCGACCAGGTCCGCGCCGCGGTCGACGGGGTGCCGGAGCTGGACCTGACCGCCGAGCTGATCACCCACCGGTTCACGCCGGGCAGCAAGGAGGTGCTGCTCGGCTGGTACCCGCGTACCCGGCTGGAGATGGACGAGGAGTCCCGCACCCGCAAGCACGGCAAGTTCGGCGCCGTGAAGTACGTCTACCCCCGTGAACAGATGACCGAGCTGCGCGACTGGTTCACCGCCGAGCTGACCGCCCGCGTCCCGGCCTGCCGGATCCTCTACTGGACCTGACCGCGCCCAGGTTGGTCAGCCGACCGAGGAGCGGGCGACCGGGGCAGCGAAGAACGTGTCCGGGTACGGCTCGTCGCGCAGGCTGTAGTGCCACCACTCACGGTCGTAGTTGACGAACCCGGCGTCGGTCATCAGCCGCCGCAACAACCGGCGGTTGTCCCGCGCCGTCCCGGTGATGCGGGGGTCGGCGGTGTGCGCCCGCGAGTCGAAACAGTCGAAACCCGTACCCATGTCGATGCTGTTGTCTGCGAAGCGCTGCCCGCGCGGCGCGGTGCAGGCGACCAGCGGTTGCCCGACCCGGTACGGAGGTTGGCTGGCGGCGGGCTCGTCGACCAGGGTCAGGTCCAGGGTGCTGCCACGGCTGTGCGCGGTGGGTGCCCCGATGTAACCGTCGGCGAAGAGCTTGTCCTTGGCCAGGTCCGGGTAGAACTCCGCCTTGGTCTGCTGCTCATCGGGGCGCTTCGACCAGGCGACGAAGTCGTCCACCGCCGGTTGTGGGCGGTAGCAGTCGTACACCTTGAGGCGGTGCCCGCCGGCCAGCGCGGCGTCCTGCACGCGGCGCAACGCCTCGGCCGCCTGCCGGGTCAGCAGGCACAGCGGCTCGCGGTAGCCGGTGATCGGCCGGCCGACGAAGTTGTGCGCCGTGGCGTAGCGGATGTCGGCGCGGATGCGCGGGTCGAGGTCGGTCAGCACCACGAACCCCGGCAGCGGGGCTGGCGTGGAGGGGGACGGGATGGGCGCGGGTGTGGGGCTCGCCGACGTCGGTTGCGGCGCGGCCGGCGCGGGGCGGGGCTGCGGCCGCGAGCAGCCGCCGAGCAGCGCGGCGAGCGCGAGCACGACGGCCAGACGGTAGCGCACGAGTCCTGTCTATCAGCCCAGCTGGGGCCGCCATCGCAGGATCCACCCGGTCTGCCGAAAGTCCGCCTGTCCCTGGCCGCCGGGGAACCGCGATGTCAGGAAAGTCGAGTCGATCGAGGGCCGTCCGCCGCACCGACGAGCGAAAGGGGCCGAAAAAACTCCGGAACTTTTCCGCAACTCCAGCGAAGCTTCGGTCGGCCTGGCATGTCGTCAACCCCCTTCGGTGAGGCAAGATGACCCGTGGAACGGGCACGCCGTTTCGGGACACACGGTGGGCGACGTGTTGTGGTCGTTCCTCCGGCTCGGTGAAGGAGACGCGGGTGGGCGCGGACGACGGACGCAGGGTGACCATCACCGCGATCGCACGGGAGGCCGGGGTCTCGGTGCCGACCGTGTCCCGGGTGCTCAACGGTCGCTCCGATGTGGCCCCGGACACCCGGGAGCGGGTCGAGGAGCTGTTGCGCCACCACGGCTACCGGCGTCGCACCAGCCGCAGCGTTCGCCGCGCCGGTCTCGTCGACCTGGTCTTCAACGACCTGGACAGCCCGTGGGCCGTGGAGATCATCCGGGGCGTGGAGGATGTCGGGCACGGCGCCGGCGTCGGCACGGTGGTCTCCGCGATCCACCGGCAGCCCACCGCGGCCCGGCAGTGGTTGCAGAACCTGCGCACCCGGGCCACCGACGGCGTCATCTTCGTGACCTCGCACCTGAGCCCGCCGCTGCACGCACAACTGCGTCGCCTCAACGTGCCGGTGGTGGTCGTCGACCCGGCCGGAGTGCCGGCCATGGACGTGCCGACGATCGGCGCCACCAACTGGGCCGGCGGGCTGGCCGCTACCGAACATCTGCTCTCGATCGGGCACCGGCGCATCGGTTTCGTGGCCGGGCCGACGCACCTGCTGTGCAGCCGGGCGCGGCTCGACGGTTACCGGGCCGGGCTGGAGGCCGCCGGGGTGCCGGTGGACGACGCGCTGATCTACCCGGGCGACTTCTACCACGCCTCCGGGTTCGCCGGTGGGACCACGCTGCTCGACCTCGCCGACCCGCCGACCGGCATCTTCGCCGCCAGCGACCAGATGGCCTTCGGTGTCTACGAGGCCATCCGTCGCCGCGGGCTGCGCGTCCCGGACGACGTGAGCGTGCTGGGTTTCGACGACCTGCCGGAAGCCCGCTGGGCCTCACCGCCGCTGACCACCGTGCGCCAACCGTTGGTCGAGATGGGACGGTTGGCGGCCCGGACCGTGCTGCGCCTGGCCCAGGGCGAGGGAATCGACTCGCCCCGGGTGGAACTCGCCACCGAGTTGGTCGTTCGCGACAGCACCGCCACCCCGCCGACCGGGTCGCCTGCCCCGGCGTGACGGCCGGTACCGCGCCGGAGACCGGTTGGACCGGTTCCGGTCCGTTCCCGGAAATTCCGGCCGGGGGCAGCGCGCCACCGAGGCTCACCCCGTGGGGCGCGGTGAGCGACCGACGGTCACCCACCGCGCCGTACGGTCAGCGGTGGTGGTGCCAGCGGATGGCCTTGCGGATGGTCACCGGCAGTGCGGGCGCGCCGTCGACCGGTGCCGGGTCCTCGGCGGTCGGCGCCACTCCCCCGGCGGCGATCCGGTCCAGGGTGGCCAGGCCGGCCCCGTCGACCTCGCCGAAGATGGTGTAGTTGGGGCGCAGCGCGGAGTTGGCGTAGACCAGGAAGAACTGGCTGCCGTTGGTGTCCGGCCCGGCGTTGGCCATGGCCAGCACACCCCGGGCGTACACCCGGCGCTCGCCGGTCGGGTCGGTGGGCGCGGGCGGCAGGTCGGTCGGCAACTCGTCGCGGTACCGGTAGCCCGGGCCGCCCTCACCGGTGCCGGACGGGTCACCGCACTGCAGCACGCTCAGCGTCGGGTACGCGGTGAGCCGGTGGCACGGGGTGCGGTCGTAGAACCGCTTGCCGACCAGGTGCAGGAAGCTCTGCACCGTGCACGGCGCGGCGGCCCGGTCCAGCGTCAACCCGATCGGCCCGTGGTTGGTCGCCAGGGTCACCCGGACACTGCCCCGGGCCGGGGTGCGTCGTGGGTCGGGCGGCAGCGGCACCGGCCGGGCCGCGGGTTCGTCCGGGGTTTCGGTGTACGCGCACGGGCCGTGGGTGGTGCGCGGCGGTCGGGTGGCGGTGTCGACAGCGGTGGGCGCCGCGGCGGAGACGCCTAGCGCGTCGGCCGACGGGCCCGGGGCGGCGAGCGCGGTCGCGGACGCGCCGACGACCATCGCCCCGGCGAGCACGGTCACCCCCGCGAGGCGGGTCAGGGCGCGCACCGGCCGGCGGGGTGCCGCCACTGCGGTGCACGGTTCGAGTTCACTCGACACAGGGATCCTCCTGGACTGGTGGTGCCAGAAAGACCGGAGTCTATGGAGGGCAGCGCCCGATGTCGATCCGTCAGGGCATCCGACGGCGACGCCGCCACAGCAGGCCGCCCAACAACGCCAGCACCGTCGCGCCGCTCACCGCGGTCACCGACCAGAGCCACCCCGAGCCGGTACGCGCGGGCCCGCTGGCCGCCGCCGGCCGGGGCGCGCCGGGGGCCGCCAGCACGGACGGCGCCGCCGACGGAGTGGCGGTCAGCTCGCCGGGCTCGACCAGCCGGCCCACGGCGGCGTCCCGGGGCAGCGTGAAACCCCAGTCCAGCAGGGCCGCGCCCTGCTCCCAGCCGCGTACCGGCGCCGATTCGGCGCCCAGCAGGGTGACCACCAGCCGCCGCCCGCCGCGTTCCGCCGCACCCACGTAGGTGTGCCGGGCCAGGTCGGTGAAGCCGGTCTTGCCACCGAGCGCCCCCGGGTACCGGTAGATGAGCTGGTTCTCGTTCTGGATCTCGAAACCCTTGGTGCGTTGCCGTGGCTGGGGCGGAATCGACGTCTGCTCGGTCAGCGCGTACCGGCGGAAGGTCGGCTCGGCGAAGCAGACCCGGGCGATCAGCGCCAGGTCGTACGCGCTGGTGAACTGCCCCTTGCCGTCCAGCCCGGACGGGGTGACCGCGTGGGTCTGGAGCGCGCCGAGGTGGTGTGCCTGCTCGTTCATGGCGCGTACGCCGGCGGCGCTGTCCACGCCGCTGCCAAGTCGGGCCAGCGCGTTGGCGGCCTCGTTGCCGGAGTTGAGCAGCAACCCGAGCCAGATGGTCTCGATGGTGTACCGGCCACCGGCGACCAGGCCCACGGCCGAGGAGCCGGGTTCGATGTCCATGTCCGCGTCGGTGACGGTGACCGTCTGCTTCGGGTCGAGCCTGGGCAGCATCGTGGCCGCCAGCAGGAGCTTCTGCACGCTCGCCGGTGTGCCGTACTCGTGCGGGCCGCAGCCGCCGAGCACCTGGCCGCTGTCCAGGTCGGCGACCAGCCACGACGTGGCGGTGACCCTCGGTGGCGCGGCGACGCCGGCCGGCACGACCAGGCCGGCCGTGTCGAGCGCCGCGCCACCGACCACCCGCTGCTCACCGACGGCGGGCGGGGGTGACGGCCGGGGTGGGCGGGACGCCGCCGGCGCCGGGACCCGGGGGCAGCGCACCGTCGGCGCGGCGGACGCCCCCGTCGCACCGACCGGCACGGGAGCGAGCAGGACGGCGGACGTCGTGGCCGCCAGCAGCGCAGCTCTCATGTGCCCGACCCTAGTCAGGACGATCGCCCGGCGGGACGGGATGGCGGTCAACTCGCGTCGCCGCGACCGCGCAGGTAGTCGTGCAGCGCGGCACTCCCCCGCAGCCGGCGCAGGCTGCGGGCGTGCAGCTCCTGCTCGCGGCGGGCCAGTTCGGCGCGGACCCGTTGAGCGCTGCCGGTGGTCCGCAGTTCGCCCAGCACCGCGGCGATGATCTCGAACGGGTACGCGCCTCGGCGCAGCAACGCGATGACCTGCGCCGCGCGTAGCTCCGCCTCGTCGTACACCCGGTAGTTGGTGCCCGGGGTGCGGCCCGGGCGCAGCAGCTCGCGCTCCTCCCACAGCCGCAGCTGCGAGGTTCGGACCCCGACCAGGGCGGCGACCTCGCCGATGCGGGCGCCGTGGCGTGGCGTGGGCCGGGCCGCCGGTGGGCTGGCCAGCACGGTCTCGAAGGCGCCGAGCACCCGGCGGATCTCGGCGCGTTCCCGGTCCAGCTCGGCATGGCCGCCGTCGAGCGCCGCCAGGGCCGCCGGCAGGTCACCCCGGTGCACCGCCGCCATGACCTCCCGGGTACGGCTCCAGCCGTGCCCCTCGGCCAACCGCCGCGCCACGGTCAGCGCCCGGGCGTGCTCGGTGGTGAAGATCCGGTAGCCGCTGTCGGTACGGCCCACCGGCGGCAGCACGCCCTGCTCGACGTAGTTGCGCACCTGCTGCACCGAGATCCCGACGGTGGCCGCCAGGTCCACGGCGCGCAGCCGATCCTTCGAGGCGACGTCCACGCGAGCCACCGTACCGCTTACCACGTGATTTGAGACTTTGCGGGACGCAGTGCCGACGCTTGTCCTGGGATCTCGGCGAAAGTCTCTACATGTGGATGAATGAGACAATGGAACCCGCCAGTGCCCGGCGGGGCAAAGTCCCGCCATGATTCCGTGAAGGGTCCGTATGTCGCAGCCAGCATGGTCCGCCGCCGACAGCCACGACATGATCGAGGTACGTGGAGCGCGGGAGAACAATCTCGCCAGCGTCTCGGTCGACATCCCCAAACGCCGGTTGACCGTCTTCACCGGTGTCTCCGGGTCGGGCAAGTCGTCGCTGGTCTTCGGCACCATCGCCGCCGAGTCCCAGCGCATGATCAACGAGACCTACAGCGCGTTCCTCCAGTCGTTCATGCCGAACCTCAACCGGCCGGACGTCGACTCGCTGCGCAACCTCAGCGCGGCCATCGTCGTCGACCAGGAACGGATGGGGGTCAACTCCCGTTCCACCGTCGGCACCGCCACCGACGCGTACGCCATGCTGCGGATCCTCTTCAGCAGGCTCGGCCAGCCGTCCATCGGCGGCGCCGGGGCGTTCAGCTTCAACCTGCCCGAGGGCATGTGCACCACCTGCGAAGGGCTGGGTCGGGTCTCCGACCTCGACATCAACGAGTTGGTCGATGTCGAGCGCTCCCTCAACGACGGCGCGATCACCGTGCCCAACTTCGCGGTCGACTCCTGGTACTGGCAGACCATCGTCGGCTCCGGCCTGTTCGACCCGGACGTCAAACTCCAGGACTTCACCCCGCAACAGTGGGAGGACTTCCTGCACAAGCCGGCCACCAAGATCAAGGTGGGCAGCAACAGCTGGACGTACGAGGGTCTGGCGGTCAAGGTCAAGCGGCTCCTCCTGGCCAAGGACCGCGAGTCGATGCAACCGCACATCCGCGCCTTCGTCGACCGGGCCGTCACCTTCACCAGCTGCGGCGACTGCGGCGGCACCCGACTCAACGCGGCGGCCCTGTCGTCGCGGATCGCCGGGCACAACATCGCCGACTGCTCGGCCATGCAGATCAGCGACCTGGCGACCTTCGTCCGCAGCATCGACGACCCGGGGGCGGCGCCACTCGTCGCCAACCTGCGCGACCTGCTGGACTCCCTGGTCGAGATCGGGCTGGGCTACCTCAGCCTGGACCGTGAGTCGGCGACCCTCTCCGGCGGTGAGGCGCAACGGGTGAAAATGGTCCGGCACCTCGGCTCCAGCCTCTCTGACGTCACGTACGTCTTCGACGAACCCACCGTCGGCCTGCACCCGCACGACATCGCCCGGATGAACGACCTGCTGCTGCGGCTACGCGACAAGGGCAACACCGTGCTCGTGGTGGAACACAAGCCGGAGACCATCGCCATCGCCGATCACGTGATCGACCTCGGACCGGGCGCCGGCACCGACGGTGGTCAGATCTGCTTCACCGGCGACATCCCCGGCCTGCGCCGCTCCGGCACGCTCACCGGCCGGCACCTGGACCACCGGGTGACCCTGCGCGACGCGGTACGCCGACCCACCGGGCAACTCGCCATCCGCCAGGCCGACCTGCACAACCTGCGCGACGTGGACGTGGACATCCCGCTCGGGGTGCTCACCGTGGTCACCGGCGTGGCCGGCTCCGGCAAGAGCTCACTGATCCATGGGTCGCTGCGCGGCCGGTCCGGGGTCGTCATCGTCGACCAGTCTTCGATCCGTGGCTCACGACGCAGCAACCCGGCCACCTACAGCGGGCTGCTCGACCCGATCCGCACCGCCTTCGCCAAGGCCAACGGAGTCAAGGCCGCGCTGTTCAGCGCCAACTCCGAAGGCGCCTGCCCGACCTGCAAGGGAATCGGGCTCATCTACACCGACCTGGCGATGATGGCCGGCGTCGCCAGCGTCTGCGAACGGTGTGCAGGACGGCGGTTCACCGACGAGGTGCTCACGTACACGCTGCGCGGCAAGAACATCCACGAGGTCCTGACCATGTCCGTCACCGAGGCGTACGCGTTCTTCCCCAGCGGGTCGGCGCACCTCATCCTCGGCCGGCTGGTCGACGTCGGGCTGGGCTACCTCAGCCTCGGCCAGCCACTGACCACCCTGTCGGGCGGGGAGCGGCAACGACTCAAGCTCGCCATCCACCTGGCCGAGAAGACCACCACGTACGTCCTGGACGAGCCGACCACCGGTCTGCACCTGGCCGACGTGGACCAACTGCTGGCCCTGCTCGACCGAATGGTCGACGCCGGAAACACGGTGATCGTCATCGAGCACCACCAGGCGGTCATGGCACACGCCGACTGGCTCATCGACCTCGGCCCCGGCGCCGGCCACGACGGCGGCCGCATCGTCTTCACCGGCACACCGGCCGAGCTGGTCGCCACCGGCGACACCCTGACCGCCAAACACCTGCGCGAGTACGTCACCGACCCGGCGGTGGTCGGCCAGGGCTGACACCGCCGCCCCGAGACCGGCCGAGGCACGGCCAACGACGTCGCGGGTGGGTATCGACCACCGCCACGCGGTATGGAACCTGGCGGCCGCGGTCAGACCGGGCCGGCAGCAGCGGCGGTGCTCCGGCGGCGCCAGCGGCCAGCGGTCAGGCCGGGCCGGCAGCAGCGGCGGCGGTGCTCCGGCGGCACCCGCGGCCGGCGGTCAGGTGACGCGGCGCAGCCAGCGCCGCTGCCAGGGGGTCTCCACCGCCTTCGGGTGGTAGCCGGCCCGAACCCACGGCACCGCCCGCTCGACCGGCAGACCGTCGAGGATCGCCAGCGCCGCCAGGGCCGTTCCGGTACGACCCACCCCACCCCGACAGGCCACCTCGACGCGTTCACCGTCGTGCGCCCGACGCAGCCCCTCCCGCAGGGCGTCGAGGGCGTCGGCGCGGTCGAGCGGCACCCAGAAGTCGGGCCACCGGATCCGCCGGTGCGGCCAGGCCGGATCCGGACCAGGGGCCAGCAGCACGGCAAAATCGGCGGGCGAGGATACGGCGGCGACGCGGCGTCCCCGCACCGTCGCCCCACTGGGAAGTACGAGTACGCCCGACTGCTCGGACCACGGGTGTGCGTCAGTCACCTGGACATTGTGCCGCTGCCGACTGACGGATGAACACAGACAGCGCCGCCCCCGGCCGGTGGGCCGGGGGCGGCGCTGGTGTCGGTGTGCAGGTCGCCTCTCGGCGAGTGGCACGACGCGGCTCCAGCCGAACGGTATTCCGCGAGGGCGATATTAGGTGAGGCCCGGGGACACTGAGTCACACCGACACTGTCCACAACCAGCCCGCACCCCGCGTTGTTCCCACACCCGGCCGGGCCCACCCACCCGATCGCACCCACCCGACCGCCCCGCCCTCCCGCAGCGCAGCTGCGCCGCTGGGGCGCCGCCAGGCCGCTGACCGGCGGCCGCCCATCGTCGATCGTTCCAATGCGCACTGCTGGCCGACAGCCGTCCCGCCACGCAGCTGCGCCGCTGAGCGCGGCGCAGCACCGTTGGCCGATGGGCGCGCCGCCGCACCGCTGGCCGATGGGCCAGGGCCCCACCGGCCCACCCCCGCCGCACCGTGGCCTGGCGGCGGTCGACCGGCGACTGGCGGCTGGCGGCTGGCGGCACCGCCGGCCGTTCCACCCCGTCGCGCCGCCGGGCCCCATCGCTGCACCGTCGGTCGCCTCACGACCACGGTGCTGCACCGTCGGTCGCCTCAAATCACGGCACCCAACCCGCATCGGGCGGTGTTTCGGCCATGCCCCGCGAGATCTTGGACAGTTTCCGTTCGCGCGGAACGGTAACTGTCCAAGATCTTGCGGGCAGCCGTCGACCAGACGGCGCGATCTGCCTCCCTCACGGACCCGCGCAGCGCGGCATCCCAGCCCAGCGGCCCAGCGCCAGCGGCCAGCAGCGGCCCAGCGGCCAAGGGGCAGCGGTCAAGGGTCACCGGCCAACGACGGCAAAGGCCGCTGGCCGGCACCCCGGGTTGCGGGTGCCGGCCAGCGGTCAATGTCCTACGGTCGTGCGGTCGTGCGGTCCTACGGTCGTGCGGTCGTGCGGTCGTGCGGTCGTGCGGTCTTGGTCTTACGGTGCGTGCTGGTGCGGGGGTCAGCTGTTCCAGTGCTGGGTGACGAGGTCGGTGGCCTGCTGCTCCCACTGGGCGTAGGCGTCGGG